>JAAYLO010000354.1 GCA_012521855.1 Halanaerobiaceae bacterium | reverse complement strand
TAGCAAAAACATTAACAGTTATTTTTAAATGGGGTCCAGAAGCCTTTTATCCTATACTGGCAATATCTCCTGCCATGTTCTTTGTTTCAATTATGGCAACTCATAGAGGCCTTTTTCAGGGTCTGCAGGATATGGTACCGACAGGTTTATCCCAGATAATTGAACAGTTTGTCCGTATGATTACCATGATTTCCCTTGCCTTTCTATTGGTATCAAAGAGTGTCGGTTTAGCAGCTGCAGGAGCAACTTTTGGTGCTGTTACAGGATCTATTGCTGGACTTTTAACACTTATTTTTATATACTATAAAAGGAGAAAAAATATCTGGTCATTTGTAAGGGAAGATAATATATCTTCCGGAGAAGAGAGTACCGGAAAAGTAATCCGGGAGATTGCAGCACTTGCCATACCAGTTACAATTGGTGCACTGGTACAACCTCTGATGAATCTGGTTGATACTATTATTGTACCCATGCGGTTGAAGGCAGGAAATATTTACGGGAACCCCATGGCCTTATTCGGAGAATTTACTGCAGTGGCCATGACTCTGGTAAATTTCCCTACAATAATCACTACATCGCTGGCTGTTAGTCTGGTTCCATCTATATCTGAGGCTTTTGCCCAAAAAAAGGCCTCTCTTATCAAAAACAGGACAGAGACTGGTCTGCGTTTAACGGTTCTGATAAGTTTACCGGCAGCAGTCGGGCTCTATGCTTTAGCTGAACCTTTAACAACTGTTATTTTTGCTGTTCCAAGTGCAGCAACAATATTAAGGGTGGCAGCCTGGGGGGTATTATTTATCGGTATACAGGAGACCAGTTCAGCAGTACTGAATGGAATGGGAAAAACGAGGATTCCCGCACGGAACTTATTTATCGGTGCTGTATTTAATGCCATATTGAACTATACCTTAACCGTTAACCCCGTTTTTGGTATAAGGGGTGCTGCTTTTGCTACTGTTGTAGGGTTTGCTGTTGCTGCTTTTTTGAACATAGTATATGTAAAGAACTTTACTCAATTTACTATGGATTTCAGGATGCTTGTATTAAAACCTCTTTTTGCCGTTTTTGTAATGGGGATTGTAGTTTTGGAGGGATTTAAGGTCCTGGATTATTTACTTGGATTTATAACAGGTTATCATTATACATTAGCTACATTTTTAGCAGTCTTTATCGGTTTTATAAGCTATTTAATGATCCTGCTTCTGATTAAAGAGATTAAATACAATGATTTAATAATTATACCGTGGGTAGGCAGAAAGGCAGCAGAGTTATTAAAGAAAATAGGGTTAGTGAGGGAATAGAATGAGCAAAGAATTGAAAAAGGACAGGCTTTTATTTGAATTCAGCCGTTTAGTTAATATCATGGAGAAATTAAGAGGTCCTGAAGGATGTCCCTGGGATAAGGCACAGACTCTTGATTCCCTGCAAAAGTACCTGATTGAAGAGGCATATGAAGTTGTTGAAGCATATCAAAAAAATGATATGGATTTGCTGAAAGAGGAACTGGGAGATGTCCTGTTACAAATCATATTTCAATCACAGGTAGCGAAAGAAGAAGGCTTATTCAAATTAGAAGAGGTGCTCCGGGGTATATCTGAAAAATTAATCGGGCGCCACCCCCATGTTTTTTCAGATAAACATGCTGACACCCCAGCAGAGGTTAGTGTACTCTGGAAGGAAGTAAAGAGAAAGGAAAAAAGAGAAAACTCTGAGACAGCGTCTATACTGGACAGGTATTCAAGAAGCCAGCCGGCTTTGAGGCAGGCGGCGGAGATACAAAAAATAGCATCAGAAGTAGGTTTTGACTGGGATAACACAAGTGATGTGATTCAAAAAATAAAAGAAGAGCTATCTGAGCTGGAAGAGGCTATTGAAAATGGGGATCAGGAATTTGCTTCATCAGAACTTGGAGATTTACTTTTTGCGGCAGTTAATCTATCCCGGTTTATTTCAACAGATCCTGAACTGGCTTTATTGAAAACAAATCTCAAGTTCATGGAAAGATTTAAGTATATTGAGGAATCTGTAAGAAAAGACGGCAAAAACATAGAAGATATGAGCCTGGAAGAACTTGATTATTATTGGGAAGAGGCGAAAAAAAAGAGATAAAGGAGGACTTATAAATGAGAAAAGGGATTTTATCTGCAATAATATTAATATCTTTTTTAGTGATTATTACAGTGAATGCACAGGACTTTGATCTGGATGTTCCTTCAGCAATATTGATTGATGCGGATACTGGACAGGTATTGTATGAGAAGAATGCAGACGAGAAACGCCCTCCTGCAAGTATTACAAAGATTATGGCCTTATTAATCGCAATGGAAGAGGCAGAAAAAGGTAATATAAGCCTGGATGATGAAGTAACAGTAAGCAGATATGCTGAATCAATGGGAGGCTCACAAATATTTTTATCTGCCGGTACAAGGGTTAAATTTGGAGATCTATTGAAAGCGGTGACAGTTGCATCTGCCAATGATGCCAGTGTTGCTGCTGCTGAAGCTGTTGCCGGAAGCTATATAAATTTTGTGAACTGGATGAATAAAAGAGCAGAAGAACTGGGTATGGAGAATACCCATTTTGAAAATTCAACTGGTTTACCAGTGGAGTACGGCGAACACTATTCCACTGCCCGGGATATTGCCATTATGTCCAGAGAATTAGTGAAATATCCGCAGATACTGGAATGGGCTTCAATCTGGGATGAATACCTGGATCTTCCTGACCGAAAAGCGAGGATTACAAATACGAATAAATTAATAAATACAAGAACCGGGTACCCGGGAATGGATGGTTTGAAAACAGGACATACCAATGCTGCAGGTTACTGTCTGGCTGCTACAGCAAAAAGGAATGACGTCAGGCTGATATCTGTGGTACTGGGCTGTGAAA
The DNA here is from genome assembly GCA_012521855.1 of Halanaerobiaceae bacterium. Taxonomy (GTDB): domain Bacteria; phylum Bacillota; class Halanaerobiia; order Halanaerobiales; family DTU029; genus JAAYLO01. The sequence continues at coordinate 1,811 of JAAYLO010000354.1, read as the reverse complement.
CTGAAAAGGACAGGGAAGAAGCAACCACAAGATTGCTGGATTATGGTTTTAATGCCTTTGACAAAGAACTTCTCCTTGCGAAAGGTGATCTGGTTCAGAACATAGATATCCCTGATGGTAAGAAAACTGTAACAACTGCCGAGGCGGCCGACAACCTGTATGTCCTTGTCAAGAAAGGGAGCAAAGAAACTTTAAAGAAACAGGTTGTAATAAGAGAGGGTTTAAAAGCACCGATAAAAAAGGGCGAGATAATTGGAGAAGAGCTAATTCTACAGGATGGAAAGGTTATAGCCCGTGTTGATCTTCTGGCTACAGAGGATATTGATAGAGCTGGTTTTTTCAGGAGGATTTGGCGGGCCTTTGTTAACTGGATAGGTGTACTGGTCGACAGACTTATTGGTTAATAGCAGGAAATAGCGGCAAAGTTTAGATAACCCCCTTTTTACTGAATAATATAGTAGGTTTATTCCCAAACTATATCTAAAGTAGAAAGGGGGTTTTTTTTATGTGCAAGAAACCAGGCCCGGTTTTATGTTTATTTTGTTTACTGCTGGTACTGATAATGGCAGGATGCGAGTCCGGGACCGGCGGTAAAGCTGTACGCAGGAGGAATGTCCTGAAAGACGAACCTCAAATAATAGTCGAATTGGCTAATAATCAGGAGAAAAAGCTCGGGCTTGAGGAATACATTACCGGGGTAGTAGCTGGAGAAATGAAGCCTGATTGGCCGGAAAACGCCTATGCAGCACAGACCATTATTGCCCGGACCTTTGCCCTGAAATATTTGAGTGATAATAAGACAAACCGGATCAGCGGGAGTTATCAGTTTGCCCAGGAATACAGGCCGGAAAAAATTACTCCTGAGATACGGGAAGCTGTTAAAAAAACAAGAGGTGAGGTTATTGTCTATAAAGATGAATATATCAATGCCTGGTTTCATGCCAGTGCCGGCGGGCAAACTACATCAGCAAAAGTAGGGCTGGGATTTGAAAAAGAAGAACCGCCATATATAATCAGTGTAAAATCACCGGATGAAGAAGCACCGGCAGATATAAAGAATTGGGAAGTCATTTTTGCGGATAGTGAAATCATTAGAGCATTACAGGAATTGGGGTATAGTATAGACTCATTGAGTAATATTGAAATAGTTGATAAGGATCAGACTGGAAGAGTGGTAAGTTTTATGATTACAGGAGGGGACGACAGTATTACAGTAAAGGCTTCTGAATTCAGGAATGCTCTGGATCCCCAAAAACTGAAGTCCACCAAGATATCCGGACTGAAGAGGACAGCCGGGGGATTTGCCTTTAAAGGATCAGGCTATGGCCACGGAGTAGGTATGAGCCAGTGGGGTGCTTATAAAATGGCCAGAGAAAAGAAAAGTCCAGAGGAAATAGTAAGTCATTATTATAAAGATGTTGAAATTGTTAAGGAATATGATTAACAATCAGGCTATAATTACAGCAGGTGGCTATTTCCAGGGGCTTGACAGAAGAAAATACTGATGGTAAGATAATAAATGCCGCCTCTGGAGATTAGAGCCGGGATGCAGGAAGTAAGAAGTAAGAAGCCAGAGGCCGGAGGAAGGAAGCAGAGAGAAGTTAGAAATAAAAAAACAAAAAAGCCCTTGACAGAATAAAATACAGGTGTTAAGATAATAAATGTCGCCCAGGGAATATGGGGACAGGAAATAAGAAGTAAGAAGTAAGAGGCAGGAGGTAAGAAAAATACCTGCCTGAAGGGACAAAAAACTTCTTGACAGCGGAAAACAAAGATGTTAGAATATAATTCGCGGTCAAAAGAAAACTGCT
>JAAYLO010000031.1 GCA_012521855.1 Halanaerobiaceae bacterium | reverse complement strand
TAAGGAAGTCATGCCAATATTAAGACGGGGAAAGGTAGATGCAGCATTTGCTGCAATAAAAAGCCTGGCATTTTAATAACAGAAGGAGTCTTTTTTTAAAATCCAAAGAAAACTTGACACTATCGATTTTGATAAAATTCTTGAAGACTCCTGATAAATAATATATAATTAATCATATTGGAGAAAGTAAATACATTACAGATGAAGAGATTTTAGTTATAGACAAATTGAGTAAAAAGAGGTGGTAAGACCAATGCAGAGTCCGGAAAGAATAGCTTATGCTCTTAGAGAAACAGAGATACTGCGTGAACCTGAAGAGCTGATATCTACAACCAGATCTACTACCCTCGCCTTTTATGTTCTTGCTGAGCCGGCCTATCTGGAGGTTTTTAAGCATGAAGGTCAGGAGACAAAGATCCGTAAGGGAAAAATCTCCTGGGAAAAACCCAGATTGACTACACCTTTTTATATACTGGATATGGAGGGTTTTTCCAGTGAGGCGAAAGAAGCCTTAAGGATATTGGCCATGCAGTATTCTGATCTGGCCGGGATTCTTTATAAAATGAGATACAGAAAAGAGGACCTGGAGGAAAGGACCGTTCCTTACAAAATTATGGAGACTTTCAGGCGCCTGGAAAATAAAATAGAAGACCAGAATGAGAGATTTTCTGTAGTCATAAAGGGTATTGATGAGCTGTGGGATGTTTCATTGATGAAATATATCCAGAAACTTATCATAAGGAGTGTTATTGAATCCCAGATCCCTTATTACGAAAATAAGGGATATTTAAGAATGGACGAACGCGGGTTTGCTGCAATTACAAGAAATCTGGAAGGGCTCCCCATTGTGGCCCAGAATGAGATTGAGGAGATGTTTGAAGAGGTAAAAAAGGGTAATCTTGATCCTTCTGTCCTCAAGAGGGAACTGGATAGCTGGGGTGTTTTCAGCTCTTATGAGGATAGATTTTTTGATCTTTTCAGGAAAAAATAAAGATTGACAGGATTATCCTGTTAATTTTTTTATGAGGTGTAAGAATTAATGCAGAAGATAAAGGTTATGACTATATTTGGAACAAGACCGGAGGCAATAAAGATGGCTCCGGTAATAAAAAAACTCTGTGAGACACCTGAAATAAAGCCTATTACGGTAATCACTGCCCAGCACAGGGAAATGCTGGATCAGGTTCTGGATTTATTTCAGATTCAGCCGGATTATGATCTCGATATAATGAAATCAGGCCAGAGTTTAACTGAAATTACTGTCAAGGTTTTGCAGGGCCTGGAAAGGGTCCTTGCAGAAACCGGGCCGGATATTGTTCTTGTCCATGGTGATACATCCACGACCTTTGCTGCCAGTCTTGCTTCATTTTATCAAAAGGTCAGGATTGCTCATGTTGAAGCAGGACTCAGAACCAATAACAAATACTCTCCTTTCCCGGAAGAGATGAACAGGCATTTGACTGCTGTACTGGCTGATTTACATTTTGCCCCGACAGAAAAATCAAGAGAAAACCTGGAAAAAGAAAATATCCCTGCTGACAGGATATTTGTCACAGGTAATACAGTAATAGATGCCCTGCTGGAAACAGTTGATGCTGATTATATCTTTCAAAACAAAGAACTGAAGGATATAGATTTCGATAATAGAAAAGTCCTCTTACTTACATCACACCGGAGAGAGAATATTGGAGAACCCATGAAGAATATTTTTGAAGCCGCTTTAAAGATAATCAGGGACAATCCGGATACAGAGCTGATTTTTCCAGTCCACCGCAATCCGGAAGTCAGAAAACTGGCTTTTTCTATTCTGGGGGGAATAGAGAGGGTTCACCTGATTGAGCCCCTGGATTATCAACCCTTTGCCAATCTAATGGCCAGGTCTTACCTGGTCATGACAGATTCCGGCGGAATTCAGGAAGAAGCCCCTGGACTGGGGAAACCGGTGATTGTTCTGAGGGATACTACAGAAAGACCGGAGGCCGTTGAGGCTGGAACAGTTAAACTGGCAGGGACGGATGCAGGCTTGATTTATGATACAGTAAGGGAACTGATTACTGATGAAGAAGCCTATAAAAAGATGGCCAATGCAGTAAACCCCTATGGTGATGGTAAAGCAGCAGGGAGGATAGTTCAGAGACTCCTTTTTGAATTTGGTCTTTCTGACAATCCCGGCAGGGAGTTCGGACGGTAGTTCACTGGGTAGTACGGTTTATCTTTATATAATATATCAGAGAGAAAATGAACGTAACAAATAGTATATTTGAAGGGAGATATTATCAATGAAGCTATCAGGTATTATAAGCCTGCTTCAGCTGGAGCCATTGGTGGAGCCTGGTGGAGTGGAGTTTGAGGTAACAACAGCCTGTGGCTGTGATTTGATGAGTGATGTCCTGGCCTTTACACAGGAAAAGACATTGCTCCTTACAGGACTTACCAATCCACAGGTTGTCCGTACTGCTGAAATGACAGGCATCAAGGTTATTATCTTTGTAAGAGGTAAAAGGCCGCAGCAGGAAACAATAGAACTGGCCAGGGAAAAGGGTATTTATCTTTATCTTTCTCCAAAGCCCATGTTTGAATGCTGTGGTTTATTATATGAAAAGGGATTGAATTCAGAAGAGATCAGGAAAATCATATAAACTCAGGGTTTTTCCGGGGGAATACCAGTGAAAGAACAGATGATATTGAAAAGCAGAATAGAAAAAGGGGATTTTAATAGAGGAGGAGAAAACTCCAGTAAACTCAAAGAATTGCTGAGAAAACTGGGAGTTACGGCTGATATCAATCGCAGAGTTACTATTGTGACCTATGAACTGGAGATGAATATAATAATTCACTCTGATGGCGGCGGGATAAATGTCTATGTAACTCCTGATGCTGTAAAGGTAGTAGCAGAAGACAGCGGGCCTGGTATTGAAGATCTTGAGAAGGCCCTTCAGCCAGGTTATTCTACAGCAAATGATGAAATCAGAAATATGGGATTTGGCGCTGGAATGGGTCTAAATAATGTTGAATATTTTTCAGATGAACTGGAGATTGATACCGGACCTGGGAAGAGAACCAGAATTACCGCAGTGATAAATCTATAAAGGACCTGTAGAGGAGTGAAACCAGATGAAAAAACACTCTGTTCTCCTGAATGAAGAACTCTGTGTAGGGTGTACAAATTGTGTAAAAAATTGTCCTACTAAAGCCATTAGAGTCCATCAGGGCAAAGTCATGATAAAGGAAGAGTTGTGTATTGATTGTGCAGAATGTATCAGAACCTGTGCCTATCATGCCAAATATTCAGAGACAGGTAAACTGGAAGAAATGAGTGATTACAAATATCCTGTAGTCATGATACCGCCCAGTTTTTACGGCCAGTTTGATGGTATAGAAGCTCTTACAATAAAGCAGTCTTTACTGCAGCTGGGTTTTAAAAAAGTTGTTGATGTTGCCCTGGCTGCAGAAGCACTGAGCAGAAAAACCCTGGATTTTTTAAATGAACATTCCGGTATGTTTATATCATCATCATGTCCAGTAGTTGTAAGAATGATCATGATTATGTATCCGGAACTTCTTGGACACCTGATTCCTCTAAAAGCTCCAGTTGAACTGATGGCTGAAAGGGTCCGCTCTGAAGCAGAAGCAGAGGGAATTCCTCCTGAAGATATCGGTATCTTTTTTATTACACCATGTCCTGCCAAGAACACTACTATTTACAATCCCCTGGGTCTGGAAAAGAGCAGGATAGATATGACCCTTTCTGTTGATCTGGTTTACAAGGCTTTATTGAAACTCTTTAAAGAAGGAGATAAAGAAAAAACTGTTCATAATCTGCAGTCGGAGGACATGGAGCTTCCATATCTGGGTATTAACTGGGGACAGAATGGGGGTGAAACCCAGTTATTAAAAGAAAATATGCAGGATAAAGCCCTGTCTGTTTCAGGTATTCACAATGTAAAATTATTACTTGATGAACTTTCCATTAATAATATCAAAGGAATTAAATACTTTGAGCTTCTTGCCTGTAATCAGGGCTGTGTCGGCGGTGTATTTAACATAATGAATCCCTTCCAGGCCAAATATAATCTCCTCAAATTAAGGGGTAAACATCAAAACTGGATCAGGCAGGATCTTGACAAATACAATTTCGAACTGGAAAGTGAGTTACAACAGATACAGATCGGAAAACTGGACAATGATCTGGAAAAGGCCATGGAGAAACTGGCAGAGCTGGAAAGAGAGATAGAAGTTTTACCCGGGCTTGACTGTGCAGCCTGTGGAGCACCTGATTGCAGGACACTGGCAGAGGATATAGTGAACGGCAAGGCCAGCAGAAATGACTGTATCTTTCTTTTGAGGCAGCAGGTGGGCAGCCTGGCTGACAGGATGTCTGAACTGGCCCATACACTGCCTCCGGTTATGAAAAGGCCCAGAAAGAAGACCTGATAAGTGATGTTTCAATAAGGAAAGGAGATAAGAATGAAGCTTGCGGAATTGATAGATAAACTGGAACTGGAGATAATAACAGCTGATTCCCTGGATAGAGAAGTAAAAGGGGTTTATATTGGTGACCTTCTCAGTAATGTTATGGCTAAAGCAGAAGCAGATATGATCTGGATTACAATTCAGGGCCATCAGAATGTAGTGGCTGTTGCCCTCTTAACGGGAGTAACAGCAGTTATAGTAGCAGAGGACTTTCAGATTGAAGAAGCTGCAATAAAGAGGGCAAGAGAAGAAGGAGTCAATCTGCTCCGTAGTCCGAAGACGGCCTATCAGCTGGCATCTGAACTGGCTAAACTGGGTATATAAAAATGGTTAGAGATGGTGCTTATGCTGGAGAAAAAAAGCTATAAATGTGATCTTCATATACACAGTTGTTTATCTCCCTGTGCAGATCTCTTAATGACGCCAGGAAATATTATCAAAGAAGCCCTTAAGCTGGGTTTAGATTGTATTGCCATTACTGATCATAATGCAGCGGGCAATGTGGAGCCTGCATTGAAAATTGCCCGGAATACTGATTTGATTGTAATCCCCGGAATGGAACTGGAAAGTGTGGAAGAGGTCCATCTATTATGTTATTTCCCTGGTCTGGCAGAAATAAAAGAATGGGAATTGACTGTACAGGCCAATCTTCCCTTACTGTATAATGATGAAGAAGTATTTGGCTATCAACTCCTGACAGATGAAAGTGATGATTATATCGGAAAAGAAGAAAGATTACTGGCTACTGCTACAGGGCTTTCCATCAGTCAGGTTGTAGAAGGAGTATCATCATTAGGGGGAATCGTGATACCTGCACATGTAGATAAGGCTGTAAACAGTATCATTGGACAACTTGGTTTTCTGCCGCCCGAACTGGATTCCTGTATAATTGAAATATCGCGGAATACTGCTCCTCTCAATTTTTTCAAAAAATACCCCGGGCTCAAAAACCTGCCATACCTTAGAAGCTCAGACAGCCATTATCTTTATGAGATTGGCTCCTGTGGTGAGCAATATAAAGGTTTCTACCTGGAAAAACCCCTTTTTTGAGCAATTTTTTTATTTCAAAAGTGAAGAAAATCACCAAATTAGAGAATATACAGAAAATTAGGACTTTCAAATATTTATGTTAAACTATTGACAAGGCTTAAAAACTGTACTATAATTAAAACGGATAGGAGAATGTGAAAAAAATAACAAACCTCGTACTAATATCATTACAGGGAACACAATTTTTTTTGAGCTAATATGATAAATAAATCACAAAAAAATTCAGGGCATTATCACATTAATAATTTAACAATTTAATATAAGAAAATAAGATAGGGGGATTGAGAAGAATGGGATGTATTTGTGGTCATGACAGTGAAAGCCGGGAAAAATATCTTGCACCATTGAAGAGCATCCTGAAGAAATATGAAAGGGAAGAGAGGTATTTAATACCGATCCTTCAGGAGGCCCAGGGACAATATGGATACCTTCCGAAAGATGTATTGAAGGAAATTGCTTCCTACCTGGATTTATCCTTAAGCCAGATTTATGGTGTAGTTACTTTTTATGCTCAATTTCATCTCAAACCTAAAGGAAGGAATGTTATCCGTGTCTGTACAGGGACAGCCTGTCACGTGCGGGGTGGTGCCGAGGTATTGAAGGCCATCGAAAATGAACTTAAAATCAAGAGCGGTGGTACTACAGATGATTTAGAATTTACACTTGAGACAGTTGCCTGTATCGGCGCCTGTGGTTTAGCCCCTGTTATTATGGTAAACGATGATACCCATGGCAGGTTGACTCCTGATAAAGTGCCTGCAATACTGCAGAATTACAGAGCCAGGGAAAAAGCTGCAGTATAGCAGTCTAAGAGATTGGATTATGAGGGAATTATCACTTCATATTCTGGATATTATTCAGAATTCCATAACTGCATCTGCACGGGATATTGAGCTAATCATTATCGAGGATCCGGAGAGAAATCTTTTTCAAATACAAGTATTTGATAATGGCAGAGGAATAAGGGGAGATAGGCTGAGTCAGGTTACAGACCCTTTTGTAACAAGCAGAGATACAAGAAGGGTCGGCCTCGGCCTATCTCTTTTTCAGGAGGCTGCCAGAAGATGCGGCGGTGATTTAGAGCTGGAGTCAGCTCCTGGTCAGGGAACCAGAGTAACAGCTTATTTTCAATATAATCATATTGACAGGGCTCCTCTGGGCGATATTCAGGGGACCTTAATTTCTTTAATAGCCCTTAATCCAGAAATTAATTTTCGATATCACCATATTTATGTTGACAATGAATTTATTCTGGATACAGAAGAAATAAAAAAGGAACTGGGAGTTATAGAGATTAACCGGATAGAGGTATTAAACTGGATAAGAGAATTCCTGGATGAAGAACTGAAAAATTTATATGGAGGTGGCAGTAAGTGAAATCACTTAAAGAATTAAGAGAATTAAGAGAGACTCTTCAAAAAGAAATTTCAGCAAGGAACAGTGCCGGTAAACCAAAGATTATCATCGGTATGGGTACCTGTGGTATTGCCGCTGGCGCCCGTGAGATACTCCACACTGTTCTGGAAGAAATAGAAAGAAGAAAACTGGATGTGGTTGTTACCCAGACAGGTTGTATAGGCATGTGTGAAAAAGAGCCTCTTCTTGATGTCCAGTTACCCGGTAAAGAGAGAATCACTTATGGTAATCTGAAAAAAGATGATGTCAAGAGGATTATCGTGGAACATGTAATAAATGGGAATATAGTTACCGATCTGGCTATTGCACGTTTTGAGGAAGGGAGAGATTAATCATGAATCATTCAATATATCGTTCCCATGTTCTGGTCTGTACAGGAACCGGTTGTGTATCCTCCGGCTCAAAGAAGCTGAAGGAAATACTTACTGATGATCGGGAGTAACACGGGTTACAGATTGAGATAAAGGTCATAGAGACCGGTTGCCACGGTTTTTGTGAAAAAGGCCCTATTATGATTGTCTATCCAGAGGGTGTTTTTTATTGCCATGTCGAGGCAGATGATGTAGCTGAAATAGTAGAAGAACACCTTCTCAAAGGAAGAATTGTTGAGAGATTACTCTTTAAAGAGCCATTGACTGAAGAGACTATTCCATCTTATCAGGATATAGATTTTTATAAAAAACAGCACCGGATTGTCCTGTCAAATTGCGGCAGAATCAATCCAGAGAGTATTCAGGAATATATTGCAGCAGGTGGATATGAGGCTGCCGGTAAAGCCCTTACTGAAATGACACCTGAGGAAGTGATTGCAGAAGTAAAGAATGCCGGGCTCAGGGGCCGCGGCGGTGCCGGCTTTCCGACTGGTTTGAAATGGGAATTAACCAGAAAGACTGAAAGTGACAAGAAATATCTGGTCTGTAATGCTGATGAGGGGGACCCTGGTGCATTTATGGACCGCAGCCTCCTGGAAGGAGACCCCCATCGTATTATTGAGGGAATGATTATTGCTGCTTATGCAATTGGTGCTGATGAGGGTTATATCTATATCAGGGCAGAATATCCCCTGGCCATTGAACGTCTGGAACTGGCCATTGAACAGGCACAGAATCTTGGACTCCTTGGCAAGGATATCCTGGGCAGCGGGTTTGATTTTGACCTGCACATCAAAAAGGGAGCCGGTGCCTTTGTCTGTGGTGAAGAGACTGCCCTGATGGCTTCCATTGAAGGAAAGAGGGGTATGCCCAGACCAAAGCCGCCTTTCCCTTCTGTTTCAGGTCTATGGGGAAAACCAACAAATATCAATAATGTCGAGACATTTGCCAATGTCCCCTATATTATCAATTATGGTGCTGAAGCTTTTAATTCCATCGGAACAGAAAAGAGTAAAGGCACAAAGGTCTTTGCCCTGACAGGAAAGATAAACAATACCGGTTTAGTGGAGGTCCCCATGGGGATTACCCTCAGGGAAATAATCTATGATATCGGCGGAGGAATGAACCAGGGCAAGAAATTTAAGGCTGTCCAGACCGGCGGGCCGTCAGGAGGCTGTATTCCCGCTGAATTGCTGGACCTGAAGATTGATTATGAATCACTACAGGAAGTTGGAGCAATGATGGGTTCAGGCGGTATGGTCGTTATGGATGACAGCACCTGTATGGTCGATGTTGCCCGCTTTTTCCTGAGTTTTACCCAGAGTGAATCCTGCGGGAAGTGTACACCCTGCCGGGAAGGTACCAAGAGGATGCTGGAAATTCTTAACCGGATCTGTTCAGGAGAAGGCCGGGAAGGAGACCTGGAACTCCTGGAAGAGTTGGCAAACCATATCAAGGAAACATCACTTTGCCAGCTGGGCGGTTCTGCCCCGAATCCGGTGTTGAGTACCTTGCTTTACTTCCGGGATGAATATGAAGCCCATATAAAAGACAAGCGCTGTCCTGCCAATGTCTGTGAGGGAATGGGTGCAGTATATGTTATTGATGAAAATAAATGTGTGGGATGTGGAATGTGTGCGAGGGTTTGTCCAATAGAGGCTATCAGCGGTAAACCAAAAGAACCGTACAGGATAAATGAAGATCTCTGTATATCCTGTGGTGCATGTGCAGCAAAATGTCCTGTTGGTGCCATATCACAGGGTTAAAATTAACATTGCGTATTAATAAAAGGGGAATTTTAGTGGGGCCTAATCGAATATGGCCATACTAAAATTAACATTGCGTTTTAATAAAAGGGGAATTTTAGTGGGGCCTAATCGAATATGGCCATACTAAAATTAACATTGCGTTTTAATAAAAGGGGAATTTTAGTGAAAGGAAGTGTACCAATAATGAGTAAAGTTACCTTAACGATAGACGGCCAGAAAGTCCAGGTAGATGCCGATAAGACTATTCTGGAAGCAGCACAGGAAATTGGAATCAAGATACCGACTCTCTGTTATCACCCTGATTTATCACTTCATGGATCCTGCCGGGTCTGTGTAGTAGAGAATCTGGCCAATAATAGACTGCTTGCATCCTGTGTTACTCCTGTTATGGAGGGTATGGAGATAAGCACCCTTAGTGCCCGTGCCAGAAGGGCCAGAAGGAGAAATGTAGAACTGCTCCTGGCAAATCATCCGAATGACTGTCTTGGCTGTGACCGGAATGGTAGTTGTGAGCTGCAGGAAATAACCCATGAAATGAGTATCAGAAGGGAAGATGTGGAGAGATTTGCAGGCGAAACAAGAGATCTGCCTGTTGATGAAACAGGTCCTTCTTTGAAGAGAGATCCCAATAAATGCATACTCTGCGGCCGTTGCGTAAGGGTATGTGAAGAAATACAGGGAGTATCTGCATTACAATTTAGTTCCCGTGGTTTTGATTCTATCGTGACTACAGCCTTTGATCTTCCCCAGAGTGAGGTCAACTGTGCCAATTGCGGCCAGTGTGCAGCTGTCTGTCCGGTGGGTGCAATAACAGAGGTCAGTGAGATTGATAGAGTCTGGCGTGTTATAGAGGACCCGGAGAAATATGTAGTTGTCCAGACTGCTCCTTCTATCCAGGCTACGATTGGTGAAGAATTTGGTTTTGAGCCCGGAACAGTAGTCACCGGCAAACTGGTTGCTGCACTTAAAAAACTTGGTTTTGATAAGGTATTCTCTACTGAGTTCAGTGCAGACCTGACTATCATGGAGGAAGGCAATGAGTTTATTAAGAGAATAAAGGGTCATAAGAATCTGCCCCATATTACCTCCTGCTGCCCTGGCTGGATCAAATTTGCCGAACACAATTATCCGGATTTATTGAATCATCTATCTACCGCAAAATCACCGCAGCAGATGTTCTCTGCTATTACCAAGACTTATTATGCAGAAAAGGCTGGGATAGATCCGGCCAATATCTATACAGTAGCAGTTATGCCCTGTACAGCCAAGAAATTTGAAAAAGAGAGAGAAGAACACCGTGATAGCGGTTACCAGGATACTGATGCAGTTCTGACTACCAGGGAACTGGCCAGGATGATTAAGGAAGTCGGGCTTGATTTTGCAAATCTGGAAGATGAGCACTATGATGAAATCATGGGTAGTCTGACAGGTGCAGCTACAATATTCGGGACAACAGGCGGTGTTACTGAGGCTGCCCTGAGGACCGTTAAAGAAGTCCTGACAGGTGAACCTTTAGAAAGGCTTGAATTAGGCTATATGGGTATTAAGGAAGCAGAAGTTGAGATAGGAGACAGGAAATACAATATAGCAGTTGTCAGCGGACTTGCCAATGCTGCAAAATTACTTGATGAAGTGAGAGCCGGAAGCTCCAAATATGACTGGATCGAAGTAATGGCCTGTCCCCATGGCTGTGTAGGCGGAGGCGGACAACCCCTCCCCGCTACAAAAGAAAAGAAAGATAAAAGGGCAATGGGACTGGCCAGTATAGATAAAAGCAATACTATCCGTAAATCCCATGAAAACCTTGACATCATTAGATTGTACGAAGAGTTTCTCGGTGAACCTCTAAGCGGAGAATCACATCACCTGCTTCATACGACTTATCGTAAGCGGGATAAGAACTAGGAATTTAAATAAAGAAACCCTCTCTGGTATTTCCAGGGAGGGTTTTCGTATTTATTTATATTCTATTATCATAACAATGTCCTGTTCATAATCACCAAAAGCCCTGCCAAAGATATTTAGGCCGCCTATATACTCTGCATCCTCTTTATTACCAAACCGAACACTTAAGTACGTTTTATTATCCATTTTTATATCCCTTAAGTTGGTGTCTGAGATCATAATATTGTTTATATAACAGCCATTATTATTAATAGTCCATTTAGTTAAAAGGCCATATTGAGTATTACCTGTTTTCCACCAATTGGGTGTAAGTCTTCCTCTGCGATCACCAAAATCTCCAGGGCATCTCCAGGTGCCACATTCCACACCATTAAGCCATAGACATATATCCGATTTCCAATCTTCTCTATAGTTTGGTGCTTCAGAACACATCTCTGCAATAATTGAGATACTTTCAATAGTATTTTTTGTATCTGGTTTTGGAAAACGGTATTCAAAGAATCGTC
>JAAYLO010000030.1 GCA_012521855.1 Halanaerobiaceae bacterium | reverse complement strand
TTAATCTTCTGAAACTCGGGCAGCTGGGGAATAAAAGCTATGATTCTCTCTTGCCTACAATGATTTTCACCTTGATTCTCAGTATTATTTTTGTCCTCCTGGCTGTATACCGTATGAAAAGAGTAGAACTGGCATAAAAAATAGTTGACAGCATATATTTCCTGTGTTATACTAAACTCGTTAAAAACAAAGAAGAAACCATCCCGTTTCTCACCAATATGCCTTAAGGGTTTTATTGGTCAATAAGATGTGAATCACTATTTTAAGAGGTATTTATAAGAATAAAACGGGAGGTTTTTACCGCCCGTTTTTTTAATGAAAGGAGAAATTACAGGTTTTTAAGGACAGGGTGCCAGAGCCTATTTCTTATATAAGGGTGGTAAAGAACATTAATAATTTTAATTTCCAGGAGGTGTATATCAATCAGCAGCGATTTAAGGATCAATGACCGGATTAAGGCTAAAGAGGTAAGATTAATATCACCGGAAGGTAAACAAATAGGTATTGTTTCCCTTGATGAGGCCTTAAGGGTATCAGAGGAGAGTGAGCTTGATCTTGTAGAAGTGGCTCCACAGGCTAAACCGCCAGTTTGTAGAATCATGGATTATGGGAAATATAAATACGAACAGGCCAAAAAAGCCAAAAAAGCCAAAAAGAATCAAAACATAATAAATGTAAAAGAAGTTCAGATGGGTGTCAAGATCGATGATCATGATTTTAATGTAAAACTTAAGATGGCCAGGAGATTTCTTGAAGATAAAAATAAAGTAAAGGTGAGAATCAAGTTCAGGGGAAGGGAAAAAATGCATGATCAGATAGGTTTTGACCTGGCTGAAAGAGTAATTGAGGGAATTAAAGACATTGGAAAAGTTGAAAATAAACCACAGATGGATGCTGATAAAAAGAATATATTTTTATCACTGGCTCCAAAAACAGATGACGATAAGCATTAATATAAGGAGGGTTATAATATGCCTAAGATGAAAACACATAAAGGTATTTCTAAAAGAGTAAAAAAGACCAGTACCGGGAAATTGTTAAGAAGTAAATCTAACAGAAGACATTTATTAACAAAGAAATCAGGGAAAACCAAGAGATATTTACGCAGACCTGATTTGGTGGATAAATCAGTTGAGAAAAAATATAGAGATTTGATTTAGATTTTTGATTGAGCACAGAATAAAACCGAATACAATTGAAAGGAGAATTTATTATGGCGCGTGTAAAAAGAGGTACTAATGCACGGAGAAGAAGAAATAAGATATTAAAACTGGCTAAAGGATACTATGGTGCCAGAAGCAAGCTGTTTAGACCTGCAAACCAGGCTGTTATGAAATCACTTCATTATGCATACAGGGACCGCAGAGTCAGGAAACGTGATTTCAGGAAATTGTGGATTACAAGAATTAATGCTGCTGCCCGGAAAGACGGATTGTCATACAGCCGTTTTATAAATGGTTTGAAACTGGCCAACATTGATATAGATAGAAAGATGCTTGCTGAAATGGCTGTCAAAGATGAAAACAGTTTCAGTAAACTGGTTGATATTGCAAAACAGGCTTTAAATGCCTGAGAATTATAGTATAAGTGACTGAATCCGGGATGTATTTCCCGGGTTAAATTTTTAAATAAAGGGATTGAGCCTTTTGTTTGAAAAAATAATCAGTGAAAAGAACCAGAAAATTAAATATTTAAAAAAACTCTATAGTAAAAGAGGGAGACGGGAGAAAGGCAAGCTGGTCCTGGAAGGGTACCGGATCATTGAGGAAGCCTTGAAAAGCGACACTGTTTTTGAGCAAATGTATATGTCTCCTGATTTTTTTAATAGTTCTGAGGGACAGTTTCTTAAAGAAAAATTCCTCAACAAGGAAAATACGGGAAATATATTGATTGTGGATAAAAAGATTTTAGATAAAATTGCTGACACAGTGAGCCCCCAGGGTGTAATTGCAGTTGTTAATGAGATTAAATATGAAACAGGAGATTTATTTAAAGAAAAAGGACTCCTTTTACTACTGGACCGGATACAGGATCCGGGAAACATGGGAACCATTATCAGGACTGCGGTAGCTGCAGGCCTGGATGGTATTATTATTTTGAAAGGCAGTGTTGATATATACAACCAGAAGGTACTACGGGCAACAATGGGTGCTGTTTTCAAAATTCCTCTGCTCCAGGGTCTTGCTCTGGAAGAGTTTTTTGAATTGATGGACAGGAGTAATTACCGTCTTTTGTGTACTGACCTTACAGCAGAACGGTATTACTATCAAGAGGAATATAAGAGGCCCCTCATTATTGCTATTGGAAATGAAGCCAACGGCCTTGATGAAAGGTTATTACAGAGATCAGATTACCGGGTCAAGATACCTATTACTGACAGGATAGAATCATTAAATGCTGCAGTAGCAGCGGGAGTGATTATTTATAAGCTGACGGAGAGAGAATGGAAGTAAATGGCAGCCATTTTCAGAAATTTTATTATAATTGCTTTAAAACCCTTGTCAAGACTTGAACCCTGTGGTATAATCTAAATATAAGATTTACCTCATAAGCTTATAAGAAAAAATCAACTCTTGGAAGGATGTGGTCTTTAATGGGTTTGACCGCAGTATTTTTCTGGAGGCTTTTTGAGGAAACAGGTTCTATAAATGCTTATTTAGCATATAAACAATTGTATCTTTTAATGAAAAATAAGCAGAGACAACAACAGAAATATATATAAAGGCAATGAAAGAGAGAGTAGTTATCAGGATACTTCTACAGGGAAAGGCTGTCACCGACTGAAAGCAGCCTGAAGTGAATGATAATGAAGTTCGCTCTGAAGCTGTGGACTGAAATAACAGTAGGTCTTACCGGGATTATATCTCGTTAACAACAATAAGCAGATCTATTCATCGTAATAGATAAATAGGGTGGTACCGCGTGAATCTCCCGTCCCTTACGGACTGGAGATTTTTTCTTTTTATAAATATCAATACTGGAGGTGTGTGGATTGGATTTAAAAAACCAATTGAATGAAATTGAAAGGAAAGCAGAAGAACTCTTCGAAAAGATTGATAACTTAGATTCCCTGGAAGCACTGAGAATAGAATTTCTCGGGAAAAAGGGAAGGATCACAGAGGTTCTGAAAGAGATGGCTAAGCTGCCGGCTGAGGAAAAACCCCTTATCGGGCAGGCGGCAAATAATCTGAAAAACAGGATAAACAATATGCTTGCAGAAAAGAAAGCTGAACTGGAGAAGGTCCTTGCTGACCAGAGATTAAAGGAAGAGACCATTGACGTCAGTCTGCCGGGAAAGAAAATTCAAATCGGGCATAAACACCCTCTGACCCTGGTTACTGATCAGATCAAAGATATTTTTATCGGTCTTGGTTTTACCATTGCAGAGGGACCGGAGATAGAGAATGAATATAATAACTTTGAGGCTTTAAATGTTCCTAAATATCATCCGGCCCGTGATTTGCAGGATACATTTTATATTGATGATGATTATCTTTTGAGGACACATACCTCACCTGTTCAGATTAGAACCATGGCTGTTGAGAAACCGCCAATATGGATCATAGCACCAGGCCGGGTTTACCGGTCGGATGATCTGGATGCATCCCATTCACCTGTATTCCACCAGGTGGAAGGTCTGGTCATAGATAAGGGTATTTCCTTCGCAGATCTCAAGGGAACTATTCATTCCTTTGTAACGGCTGTCTTTGGTGAAAATACAAAGACAAGGTTCCGGCCCAGTTATTTTCCTTTCACGGAACCCAGTGCAGAGGTTGACATCTCCTGTGTTATCTGTGAAGGTGAAGGCTGCAGGTTGTGCTCCAGTACGGGCTGGCTAGAGGTAATGGGTTCCGGCATGGTCCATCCCAATGTACTGGAGATGGCCGGAATAGATCCCCGGGAATACAGCGGTTTTGCATTTGGAATGGGGATTGACCGGATTACAATGTTGAAATATGGTATTGATGATATACGTTTATTATTTACCAATGATAAAAGGTTTTTACAGCAATTCTAGATAAAATATTTGGAAGGGTGGTTGATGAAAAATGCAGGTTTCCTATAAATGGTTAAGAGAATATATTGATCTTTCCTGTGCACCTGAAGAACTTGAATATATTCTGACCATGGCTGGAATGGAAGTCGAAGAAGTAGAGTGTCCTGGAAAAGGGATTGAAGATATTGTAATAGGTGAAGTAAAAAAGATCAGAAAACACCCCAATGCAGACAAACTGCTTATCTGTGAGGTGGATACTGGAGATGAGCTGATAAATATAGTAACAGGTGCTCCCAATGTTTTTGAAGGGGCCAGGGTTCCTGTAGCAAAAACAGGGACAGAGCTTCCCAACGGTATGGTAATCAAGAAGACAAAACTCAGGGGAGAAATGTCCTATGGTATGATGTGTTCAACAGATGAGCTGGGTTTGAGTGAAGAACGTGCAGATGGAATCATGATTCTGGGGGAAGATGCTCAAAAAGGTATGAAATTGATTGAATATCTGAATCTTGATGATTTTATTTATAAACTTGACCTGACACCGAATTTTGCCCGCTGTCTTGGTATGCTCGGGATCGCCCGTGAACTGGAGGCCTTGCAGGCAGGTAAAGGAGTAAAGTATCCGGCAATTGAGATAAAGGAAGGCAGTGAAGATATAGAAAAGATTGTAGCTATTGAGGTCCTGGATCCGGATTTATGTCCCCGTTATACTGGACAGATAATCAGGAATGTAAAGATCGGCCCGTCACCTCTCTGGATGCAGCAGAGACTTACAGCCGGCGGTATCAGGCCTATAAATAATGTAGTGGATATAACTAATTATGTAATGCTGGAATACAATCAGCCTTTACATGCTTTTGATTTTGATAAAATAAGCGGTAACAAGGTTATTGTCAGGAGGGCAGAAGAAGGGGAAAAACTGGTAACCCTTGACGGCCAGGAGAGGGAATTGACCAGAGATATGCTGGTAATAGCAGATAGCAGCAGGGCTATCGGTCTTGCCGGTGTAATGGGTGGAGCCAATAGTGAAATTGATGACAGGACCACCACCATTTTCCTGGAGTCAGCCTTTTTTGATCCAGTAAGTATCAGAAAAACTGCCAGGGCACTTGGACTGCCCAGTGAGGCTTCACACCGTTTTGAGAGGGGAGTCGATATAGAAAAGGTCCTGGAGGCAGGCAGGAGGGCTGCATATTTGATGCAGGAATATGCAGGAGGAGAGGTAGTAAAAGGAACTATAGATGTTTACCCGGAACCCTATCAGGCAAAGGAGATCAGGCTGGATCTTTCTTATGTAAACCAGCTTCTTGGAATAGAGACAGACATTTCTGAACTGGAAGAAATGCTTTTGAGATTGAAGTTTTCTGCGGAAAGGGTAAATAATGAAACATTGAAGGTTACTGTACCTGGCTTCAGGACTGATATGGAAAGAGAGGCTGATCTGGCTGAAGAAGTAGCCAGGATTTACGGCTACAACAATATCCCGGAAAACAAACCTGCCAGTAAACAACAGGGAAAGAGGAATTTCAGGCAGCTATTTGAAGACATCACCAGGGAACGGCTTACGGCAGCAGGGCTCGATGAGATTATCAGTTTCAGCCTGGCTGCAGAAGAGGATTACCGGGTACTCATGCTTCCGCAAGATAGTGAACTTTATAAGTGGGTCAGGATCAAAAATCCGCTGAATGAAGCATATGCAGTCCTGAGGACATCTCTGCTTCCCGGGCTTCTGGATGTGTTATCAAATAATGCCAAGAGGCAGATTGAGAAAATGCATATATTTGAGCTAGGCAATGTTTTCTTCAATGAAGAAGGGGAATACAGAGAATACATGAAACTTGCAGGAGCCAGTATGGGATATGATGAGGACTGCTGGAATTCAGGCGCAGCAGATTTCTTCTATCTGAAAGGTGTTCTGGAAAGCTATTTTGAATATACTGGTATAGATAATCCGGAATTCAGGCCGGTATCATTGCCCTATCTCCATCCAGGCCGCAGTGCAGAAATCAGAATAGGAAAAGATAGTATTGGTTTTCTGGGTGAGCTTTATCCTGATATCATTAAGGAGCTTGATCTTAAGGCAAAGACTGCAGTATTCCAGCTGGATTTTGAAATGCTTCTGGAAAAAGCCAGACTCTTTAGAACATATGAGGAACTCCCCCGTTATCCAGCTTCAGAAAGGGATCTTGCCATTCTTGTTTCAGGGGATATTCATGCTTATGAGATCCTGAAAGAGATCAGGGTAAAGGGAGGGGATCTTCTGAAAGAAGCAACCCTGTTTGATCTTTATCAGGGTGATCAAATCCCTGCAGGCAAAAAGAGCCTTGCCTTTAAACTGCTTTTCCAGGCTCTTGACAGAACTCTCAGGGATGAAGAAGTAAATGCATTAATGGAAAAAATCATAAAATCCCTTGAAGAAAAATTTGCTGCAAAAATTAGAGGAAATTAATTATTTAAGCAGGAATTTTGCAGCAGACAGGGAAATAATAAAATATAAACAGGCGGAAACAGGAATCTGTCCTACAGCTAAAATTTTCCGGGGGATGAATAATAATGGCGATAAAGGATAAGCATAAGAATAGGTTTACTGTAAAAATAATGGGTGAAGAGATGATCATAGTGGGAAATCTCTCTGAGAAATATGTAAAAACCCTTATTGATCATATCAACTAGACTGCAGAAGAGATTTCCCGTGCTTATCCCCGCCTTTCCCGCCAGCGGATATTGAGTTTAACCATGATGAATATAACAGATGAATATTATAAACTGAAACAGGTCTATAACAGAAAATTAAATGATCTAAAGTTAGTGGAAGAGGAAAACAGGAAACTGCTCAAGAAATACAATGAATTAAAGACAGAGTATAAGGAACTGCTCACTCTTCTGGAGGAGGATGGTTAACATTTGAACATTGCAGTAATTGACCTTGTAGTCATGGTCATATTTTTGTATTTTGGTTTTACTGGCTATAACAGAGGACTTGTGAAACAGGCCAGTACTATTATTGGAATTATCCTGGCCCTGCTTATTTCCATAAACTATTATGATCTTTTTGTTCCGCTTCTGGAGATTTACCTTGCTTTTTCCAGAGAACTGCTGCAATTTTTAAGTTTTGCTATATTGTTTATTTTAATCAATGTCTTTGTTTTTATTCTCGGGAATATCTGTAAAAAAATACTGGATGTACTTTTCCTTGGAATTGTTGACCGTGTTGCCGGAGCTGTCCTTGGACTTGTTAAGGGTTTTCTTATATCATATTTTCTGGTACTGCTCCTTTCCTATATCCCCTTTGAGCCTCTTGTAGATCATATTTCTGCTTCTGTACTGGCTGCGAGGATACTTGATCTGACTCCATTTTTACAGGATACAATTCAGGATATCTTTAATTCTTAAGTTAATTGTCCTGTTGGTTTCAATAGGGTTTTTTCCTTTATTTTTTTAAGAAATGAGCTTAAAAGAGATGAACTTAAAAGAGATGAACAGGAAGAGATAAGCGGTATTGGAGGAAGTAAAGATGGATAGTGCTGTTAAAACACTTGAACTGGATAAAATCAAGAATGAAGCTGCTCAGATGGCTGCAACAAAACTGGCCAGAGAGGCAATTCTAAACTTAACTCCTGTTTCGGATTTTGATTATGTAAAAAAATCCCTGCAGGAGGTATCCATTGCCTGCAGCCTGATCCGGGAATTCGGTCCGCCTCCTTTTGGAGGTATTCAGGACCTGAGAGAAATATTGAAAAAGGCCGGAAAAGGTATAGTTTTATCAGTTAAGGAGTTAGTGGATGTCCGGAATACGTTGTATGGCTTTAATGCATTGAAGCGGTATTTTGACCAGATAAAGGATAATTTGGCTGTAGAAATTATTGATAATTATTATAAACCTGTAATTGATGTGGGAGATAAGATCAGCTTATTACCTGTATTGGCCCAAGAGCTGGATAAATGCCTGGATGATTACGGAGGAATCAGGGATACTGCCAGTCCAAAGCTGGCCGGTATCAGGAGTGAAAAAATACGTCTTTCCAGAGAGATTCAGAACTGGATGGAAAGTATTATCAGCAACTCCCGTTTCCAGAAAATGCTGCAGGATACTTTGATTACAAAAAGACGGGATAGATATGTGGTTCCGGTAAAAAGCGAATACCGTAATGCATTTCAGGGTATAGTACATGATCAATCTGCCAGCGGGGTTACCCTGTTTATTGAGCCGCTTCAGGTTGTAAATCTGAACAACCGGATGAGTGAACTGGATAAAGAAGAGGAAAAGGAAATAAACAGGAATTTAAATATCCTCAGTGAGATGGTAGCAGAAGAGTTAGTGATTATCCAGGTAAACCTTGAGGCTGCTACAGTACTTGATATGGTCTTTGCAAAGGCAGAGTATAGCCGGAAGACAGGGGGGATAGAGCCTGAAATTAATGACCAGGGAATTGTTAATATTGTTCAGGGACGTCATCCGCTCTTAAGGGAAAAGGCTGTACCCATAAATATCAGGGTAGGCGGTGATTTTAATACCCTGGTTATTACCGGGCCGAATACAGGAGGAAAGACAGTTGCCCTGAAGACTGTCGGGCTCTTTGTCCTGATGGCGGAATGCGGTTTTCACATCCCCGCAGAAAGAGGGACTGATCTGGCTGTCTTTAAAAAGGTTTTTGTTGATATTGGTGATGAACAGAGTATAGAACAGAATTTGAGTACATTTTCATCACATATCAACAGGATCAAGGAATTTCTGGAAAAGGCTGATCAGGGTTCCCTGGTATTGATGGATGAACTGGGGGCAGGGACAGATCCGTCAGAGGGTTCTGCCCTTGGAATAGCCATCATGGATGAACTCCTGGAGAGAAAGGCAGTTACCATTGTTACCACTCATTACAGCCAGTTGAAGAACTATGCCTACAATAAAGAGGGGGTAGAGAATGCCTCTGTCGATTTTGATATAAATACCCTTGAACCGACTTACAGGATATTGATGGGGATTCCTGGGGGCAGTAATGCCTTTGCCATTGCCAGGCGCCTGGGTGTTCCAGAAGAGATCGTTGAAAAAGCCAGCAGCTTATTGTCTGAAGATGAGATAAGTGTAGAAAGGATCATTACAGAATTGAATCAGGAGAGAGATAAATATGAAAAACTGAAAAAAGATTATGAGCTGAGATTAGGCGAAACGGCTGTTTTGAAAAAGGAATATGAAACACTGCTGGAGAGTCTGGAAATGAGAAAACAGGATATCATCGAAAAAGCCCGGGAAAGAGCTGCAGAAATAATAAATAAGGCAGAGAAAGAGACCAGGAATATCCTGCAGGATTTAAAGAAAAGGGAATTTACTTCCCGTGCAGAAATTGATAGAAAGGGTAATGAGATAAAACAGGCATTCAGTGTTCTGGAAAAGATGATTGAAGCAGAGGAACAGGCTGAAGGAGAACCGGAACCGGATATTGATTTCATTCCCGGTGAGCAGGTCAGAATCAGAAGTACAGGAGCTACAGGGCAGATAATTTCTGTTGATAGAGAGAAAGGAGAAGCTGTTGTCCAGGCAGGTATTATGACCATAAAGGCTGGCTTTGCTGATCTTGTAAAGATAAAGGAGGAAGAGAATAAAGAGAAGAAAATGATTGCAAAATACCGGGTCAGTAAAAGTACCAGGGTAAAACCGACACTGGATTTAAGAGGCGAGAGGTATGAGAATGCTGTTTCCCTTGTTGAAAAATATCTTGATAATGTTTTTCTGGCCGGGTACAAACAGGTTGAGCTCATTCACGGCAAGGGGACAGGAGCCCTGCGTGAAGCAGTCTGGAGTGTTCTGAAAGAGCACAAACATGTTCTTGATTACCGTCTGGGTTACCAGGAAGAAGGCGGTACAGGAGTTACTATTGTTACTATACAGTAAGAGTTGTAAAGATAAAGAGACTATTAGACAGTGGTTCTAATAGTCTCTTTTTTTTATTGGAAACGGTTGAAGAAATTCCAGAAATTATCAAAAAAGCTGTCAATAGTGCTCTTGTGCAGGTCACATTCTTTTTCAGGTGCTGTCAGGAAAACAGGATTTCCATTGGAATCTGTTTCAGGCACACCGGTAACCGGGTCTATTTTTTGAATTGGTTCATTTTCATCAACAATGTAAACTCCGGTAATATCAGTTTTCCTGCTCTCATTACTGCCGGCATATTTTGTACCAAAGTTTATTCTGGCAGATCCAAGCCTGTATCTATTGTCTGTAAAATGTCTGTATTCTATAATATTCTCTTCCGGACATCCGCTGGTTGCCAGGAGGCCTGATTCCTTACAGATCCTGGATGTTTTTACGGGCTGCTGCAAAGTAGTTACTTCAGTGGGTACATTTTCTTTACGGAATACTTCCTTTACAGTCTTAGTTGTATATTGGTTTGGCAATAAACCTGTAAGGGGATCAACTTCCACAGTAACTATATTGGCAGGTTTCTGGAAACTGCTAATGGGCATATCTTTAACAACTTCCCGCATATATTCGCCCCAGAGCCGGGCAGCTTCTGAACTTGATATGACCAGACCTCCGCTTCCTTCAGGGTAGAAATAATTTCCGGCTGCATCTTTCTGGTTATATTCCATAGGGGTCAGGTTGTCTTCACCGATCCAGAGGCTTGTTACCAGTCTGGGTGTAAATCCTACAAACCAGGCATCTGTATAATTGTTGGTGGTACCGGTCTTGCCTGCAACGGGTTGATTTCCCAGCCTGGCCCGCCAGCCGGTTCCGCCTGCATCTGCAATGACTGATTGCAGCATACTTGTCATGAGATAAGCCTCATCTTCTGAGAGGACTACTCTTTTCCTGGGCCTCGCTTCATAAAGGACCCGGTTATTTGAGTCCAGTACCCTGGTGATGGCATGAGGTTCAACCCAGATACCCTGGTTTGCAAAAATACCGTAAGCGGCAGCCATCTCCAGGGGAGTTACGCCTTTGTTTAAGCCTCCCAGGGCCAGTGAGAGACGGTCACTATAACGGTCCGCAGGCTGTAATGTAGTAATCCCCATTTCTTCAGCGGTTTTTATGGTAGCTTCAACACCTACTTCTTTGATAAGCTTCACTGCTGAAACATTCAGGGATTCTTTCAGGGCGGTTCTTAAACTGACCAGCCCCTTGTATTCATTACCAAAATTGGTAGGCCATAATTCTAACGGCTTATTCTTTTCTTCTTTAGCCAGCATGGGCATATCATTGATTATAGAGGCAGGAGACCAGCCCTGTTTGATGGCAGTGGTATAAACAAATGGTTTAAAGGCTGAACCGGGCTGCCTGACAGCCTGATATGCCCTGTTAAATTGGTCATTGCCCCTGCCGCCGACCATGGCTTTTATTTCACCTGTTGTATGATCTATTGTTATAAGGGCCAGTTGAGGCTGGATGGGATTAGCTACACCTTCTCTTTCTATAGTAGGTATATACTTTTCTTTTATGGCATTTTCTACAGCCTGTTCTGCTTTTTTCTGAATGACCGGATCAAGGGTTGTATAAACCTTAAGGCCCCCGCTATATACCAGCTGTGCTCCAAACATATCGATCAGCTGGTCCCTGACATAGCGTACAAAGTAAGGGGCAAATTCTTCTTCTTCCTGGACAGGTGTGTTCAGGACAATTTCATATTCTTTTGCTTCCCTGGCCTGTTCCGGTGTAATATAACCAAGCTCTTCCATCCGGTCCAGAACAGCATCTCTCCGGGCGAGGGATCGTTCAAGGTCTCTAAAAGGCGAATAGAGATTCGGGCCTTTCGGCAATCCAGCAATCAATGCACATTCACTTAAGTTCAGCTCCCAGACATTTTTGTTGAAATACTGGAGAGAGGCAGCCTGAACACCGTATGCACTGTGGCCCAGAAATATCTCATTCAGATACATTTCCAGAATCTCCGGTTTTGTATAGAGTCTTTCAAATTGTAATGCCAGATAGGCCTCCTGTATCTTTCTTTTGTAGGTAACACTCTGCCTGTCCAGCAAGGCATTACCTGCCAGCTGCTGGGTGATTGTACTGGCACCATGAGGTCTTTCTCTCTGTTTGATTATATTTGTAATAAGGGCTCTGGCAGTTCCCACAAAATCAATACCATGGTGGACATAAAAGCTATTATCTTCAATGGCTATAATGGCATTCTGTAAATTTATGGGGATACGGTCAAGGGTGACTTTTATCCGGTTCTGCTGATATAGTTTTGTTAAAAGCTGTCCATCAGCACTGTATAAAAAGGTCGCTTCACTGGCTCCTTTATAATTTGATATATCAGGTGTATCCTGAATTATCCAGGCTATAGCACCGATTC
>JAAYLO010000353.1 GCA_012521855.1 Halanaerobiaceae bacterium | reverse complement strand
GCCATACATATATACCTGTGGAAGATATTGCACAGTGTTTTGGTTTTTTATATAATAAAGAGAATGGAAATATTTATTTGAGCCGTCCTGAATCATATGTCCAGAATATCAGCTGGCAAAAAGAGGGACAGCGCCTTATAGTTGAACTTGATAAAATGACCCCTTATAGAATTAACAATACCGGTAATCCAAGAATAATTGAGCTTGAACTGGAAAAAACAGTTCTGGCTGAAAACTTCAGTGATGATTTGTCCAATAGAAGTTTTTTCCTCCGGACTACTCAGATAGAAAACGAAGGAAGGCTTAAGATTTCCATTATCAGCCAGCATCCGATACCCTTTCAGAGAGACCGCTGTATTGAAGAAGACGGCAATAAATTAATTATAAACTTTCTTCCATCTATAACAGGTATCAGCTGGAAAAATAACCAGCTGGAGATTATGACAAATGGTGTAGTATCAAGGCCGGAAATAATGTTATTAACAGACCCCCGCCGTCTGGTTATTGATATACCTGATTTGATGCTGAATGATTTTGATTTAGAACTGGCAGATAATGAATGGATTAAAGATATAAGGGTAAGCCAATTTCAATATGATCCAATTGTTTTAAGGGTCGTACTGGAATTATACCCTGACCGGTATCTCCACTTGGCTGAAGATGCCGCCAGTGAGGGTACTATTGTCTTAAGGCCTACGGCAAGAACAATTCTCGACAATCTAAGCTATGAGAAAAACAGCCTTAAGTTTATAAGTGATAATAAAATTAATCCAGAGGTCTTTAAAATTAAGGATCCCAACAGACTGGTAATAGATATTTTAAATGCAGACAGGGGCAAAAATTTCCCGGATAAGATTGAAGTAAATGATAAACTGGTAAAAGGGATCAGGTCATCAAGGTTTAATGAGGAGACTATCCGGATTGTGGCAGATTTGAACCAGAATATCGGTTACAGCCTTAAGGAGGAGTATTTGCCTGATGGCAGGATCATGAATATAGTTTCTTTTGAGAATAATATCCAGGAGATGTTGATAAATGACACTGCTCTTAAAACAGATGTTGTAATGAATTTTACGGGAGAGGTGAATTATGAAGTTAAGAAATTCTCCTTCCCTGACAGGGTAGTCGTGGATATCAAAGGAGTTGATCTGACAGAGGGTTGTCGGATTCCTGAACCGGTAGGTGTAGTAAGAAAGATTAACATAAGTGCTTATGAGGCCGAAACACAGATTACCAGAATTGAATTTGAGACCGGAGAGTATAATAATTACAGGATATTTTCCCAGAATCCTGACAGTTCAATCAGTCTCAGCTTCATAAAGGAAGAGCAGGATAGGGAGGATATCAGTAATATCATAGTGATTGATGCCGGACATGGAGGATTTGACCCGGGTGCAATCGGCCCTTCAGGACTGGAAGAAAAGACTATCAACCTGGAACTGGCTCTTAAAGTAGAGAATATATTGAAAACAGCCGGCTATAATGTCAGACTGACCAGAAAAGATGATACCTTTATTTCACTCAAAGACCGGGTGGAATTTGCCAATAAACTGAATGCGATGCTTTTTGTCAGTATTCATATCAATTCAGCTAATTCTCCTTATTCAGAGGGGACAGAAACATTTATCGCTCCGGATAAAGCGGCAAGCAGCCTGTTGCTGGCCAATTGTTTGCAGGATAAAATGCTGGAGGAATTAAGGAGAGTGGACCGGGGTGTTAAGAAAGAAAACTTTTATGTAATTAAATATACCAAAATGCCTGCTGCCCTGGTAGAGGTTGCCTTTCTTTCCAACCCCCATGAAGAGTCCTTGCTGGCCAGTAATCTCTTTAAGGAGAAAGCTGCCAGAGCTATAGCTCAGGGGATTATTGATTATATCAAAAAAATAAATAATGGGAGATGATGGGGTATATGAACAGGAAAAACCTGCTGCTGATTTTAATCTTTTTATTAATAGGTTTTGGGATAATATATATATTAAACCAGAAGGATGCAGGAGGGGGAACTGAGAGTACTGATGAGGTTAAATTATATTATTCCACAAAAGATGCAATGTATCTTAAGGCAGAGATACGCAAAATAGAAAATTACTCCAATAAGTATGAAGCAACAATTAAAGAGCTCATTAATGGTCCGGTATCCAGTGACTTAACTCATACCATTCCGGAAGGTGTAAAACTTTTAGATATAAAAATTGAGGGGAATAGAGCCATTCTCAATTTCAACCGGGCTCTTGTTGATAATCACTGGGGGGGCAGTACAGGAGAAATACTGACTGTTTATTCAATTGTTAATACCATTACCCAGTTTCCTGAGATTGAAACTGTCAGGATCCTGATTGAGGGTAAAGAGATAGAAACTCTTGCCGGACATCTGGATTTATCTACTGATCTAAGCGCAGCTGAAGGACCTGTAAAAAAATAGAATAATAAAATGTTTTTTCACGGGTGGATAAGTATATGGAAACTGCACTATTAATTGATATGGGAAGCACTTTTACAAAAGTAACTTTACTCGACCTGGAGAATCTGGAGATAGCAGGAAAAAGCCAGTCATATACCACAGTCAATGAAGGTGTGAATCAGGGGCTAAAAAAAGCCCTGGCAGAAGTACCTGACTGGCAAAAGGCAAAATATAAACTGGCCTGTAGTAGTGCCAAAGGCGGTTTGAAGATTATTGCTATTGGTCTTGTACCCGGATTAACTGCAGAAGCAGCAAAGCTCGCAGCACTGGGTGCAGGCAGTAAAGTGCTAAAAATTTACAGTTATCAGTTGACTTCTGACGATATAACTGATATTATTAATTATGAACCCGATATATTATTGCTGGCTGGCGGTACTGATGGAGGAAATAGACAGAATATAATCATAAATGCTGAAAAGCTGGCCGGAATACCTCTAAATGTGCCAGTAATAGTTGCCGGAAACAGAAATGCTGCAGGTAAGGTGGAAGAAATCTTAAGGACTTCCGGTAAAGAGGTATATGTCACGGAAAATGTCATGCCAGAATTGGAAAAATTAAATATTGAACCGGCCCGGGAGATGATAAGAAAGATATTTTTGCAGAAAATTATCAGAGCAAGGGGATTAAATGTTGTTGAGGAGCTTATAGATGGCATAATAATGCCGACACCCCTTGCTGTTATGAAAGCAGCTGAACTCCTGGCTGATGGATATGAGGACAAAAAAGGTATTGGAGAGCTGATGGTAGTAGATCTGGGAGGAGCTACAACAGATGTTCATTCAGTAGCTTCCGGCTGCCCGCGGAAGGACAATGTCAGTTTACAGGGACTCCAGGAACCCTATGTCAAGAGAACCGTTGAGGGCGATCTTGGTATGCGCTATAGTTTACCGTCACTGGTAGAGAACATAGGGATAAGTCCTTTAAAAAAGCAAATTGCTGAAAGATCCTGTGATTTTTCTGAGGAAGAAGTTCAGGCATTCATAAAGAAATACAGCAGTGACATCAGTCTGACAACGAGGGGAAAAGAAAGATGTCTGGAAAATGTCCTGGCATATAATGCTGTCCGGCTTGCAGTAGAAAGGCATGCCGGTAAAATAAAGAGTGTTTATACAGTTCTGGGACATGTCTATATACAGGAGGGGAAAGATTTATCCGGGATAAAATTCATAATAGGAACAGGGGGAATCATAGTTCATAATAAAACTCATGGTGAATTTATAGTATCAGGAGCTCTCTACAAAAATCAGACAGATCCCGGAACGCTGGCACCAGTTGATGCAGAGATACTGATTGACAATCATTACAT
>JAAYLO010000352.1 GCA_012521855.1 Halanaerobiaceae bacterium | reverse complement strand
ATTAAACATACTGGCAATGCTTGATAAACTATCACCCCTTTTCACCATATAAGCAAAAAATCCTTCTGCATTTATTATTGACGAAAGTAAGATTATTATCAAAAATATAAATGGTAATTTGTACTTAAATTTCACTGTTATTTACCTCCAGATATAAGTTTAGATTTATATTATCTATTTTTACCATTTATATTTTTTTTATACAATTGTAATTTTTCTTGATCTTTAATAATAAACCGGAGCATTGACTCCGGTTCAGCATATTCAGTACACCTTTCTTATTTCTGTATTCTGATAAAAATGCATAATAATCTGCTTATAATCATAACCTTCAGCTGCCATACCTGCTGCTCCAGTCTGATCCATTCCAACATGATGTCCCCATCCGCTTCCGTAAAAAATAACCTTCTCCAGTTTCTTGTCAGCGGAATATAATTTATCCATAGTAAATCGATTACTCTTCAGTCCTCCCAGGCCGCTTCTTATACTGTCTCCAGATATCTCCCTGCTTCCCTTTTCTCCCTTAATAATAACTTTTTTTACTGTTCCCCCTTCAGTTCTTCCAACAATTAATATATCCTTTAAATCTCCAATATTGTATTTTTCTTCGAAGTAATCATCATCCAGTATTTTTAACCATCGATATGAATTATAACCGGCAAATAAGCTATTGTTGGAATATGACTTTACATCATTGAATACCCATTTTTCCAATTCATAAGGTTCTAATGGGAATTGATATTCACTATCAATTAAATTGTTGGCATCTTGAAGATATTTACTGTCAGTACCCCATATTTCTATGCTTTTTTCTGAATACCCACCACTATTACTACTGAAAACAGCAGAAATAGGTCTGTTATTATAGTATATTGCTTCCCCGAGTGTAGAGACTATAATCTTATTTGTTTTGTCTGTTTCGGATTTTACACCATTATAGGCAGCACAATGAACAGTATCACAGAGATCATAACCGCCTTTTTTATGTTTGCCAAGATTTGCCAGGGCATATGTCCTGGCTGCCAGGGCCTGAGCTTTTATTGCCTCACCCGGCCACCAGGCTGGCATTTCAGCAGGAACCACAGAAAACAGGTATTCTTCCATATTCAGTATATTTATTATATTAAATCTCCCTGCAGAAACAGGATAAAACTCCATTTTGCCACGGTATTGCCTGTCTTCAGTTCCAGCCCAGAAATAACCTGTACCATATGAAATATCATATAGCAAAAAAGTATAACTTTTGTCTTTATTGATCAGAGTAAGCGGCTTTTTGCTTTTTACAGACATAACTAATTTTTCACCATGGTAAATTAAATAAGTATTTTCTTTATATTCAATGGAATATGGTTCATCTCTAAGCCCATCTATTATTGTCCTGCCCTCATTTTCAATTAGAAAATCATAGCCTGATTGAAAAGACATCTTCTCTACATTTTCAACAATCCCGATCCTTATTTCTGGAATATCTATTTCATCCAGGGAATAATCCTGAACCTTTATCCATTTAATATCTTTTCTCTTTATTTCCTTTGCCTGTTCTTCTTTATCCACTAATTCAGGATGCTTTTTTATTAACTCATTTATTTTATTAAGCACAAAATTATTCTTATTCCCGGTGGACAGACTCCTGTTCCAATAATAGTAAGCCAGCCCTTCATCCTGTATTATTTCAAACAATCTGGCCAGCTCCAGATGCAAATTTGAAAGGCCTGAATCTATCTTTAAAGCAGTTTGATAATACTCAATGGCCTTTTCATACTCCTCTTTTTGTTCATATAATTCAGCGAGCCCAATATAATTAAGCGGCAGATATGATACAAGGTTAATCCCTTTATTGTAAAGATATTCTGCTTTCTCATATTCTCCTTTTTTAAAATGAATCTGTCCTAAAAAGTAAGAAATCAAAGCTATCTCTTTATCTGTCAGAATATTCTTTTCTTTTTCTTCTATCATCAGTAAATTTGCCAGAGATTCTTCCAATATCTTTTCTGCAAGCACATAATTTCCACTCAAATACAGGTTTATTCCATATCTGTATACCCAGTAATTATTATCACTGTTTTCATAGAGCTTATGTAAGTATTCTATAGCTTTATCAAGATTCCCCATTTCCTTATATAAAAAATATAGATTTTCTGCAATAAGATTAAAATCTCCACCATGATTTAAGGCACTCTCATAATTCGCTATAGCTTTCTCAATATTACCTTCATAATAATATTGTTTTCCAAGGGCCAATAAAGTATTTGCGTCTTCAGCAGCAGGATTATGTACGTACTCAGCACTGATTTCAGGGTTTCTTAAATAAAAATCCAGTATAACAAATGAAAATCCGAGAACAACAGAGATCAAGAAAACTAGAAAATACGTATTTTTCATATTAATAAACCCCTTATTGTTTATATTTATTTTTTTTATTATTCAATTATAT
>JAAYLO010000351.1 GCA_012521855.1 Halanaerobiaceae bacterium | reverse complement strand
GGTGAAGGAACGGAAGGATTTAACTTTCTGCTTGACATAATTAAAAAAACAGGACTGCCATCCAGCCTTTTTCTGCCTACACATGTAAATAGAAATAAAGATCTTTTAGAAAGGAGCATTGAGTATATAAAGAATCATGGAGTAGTTGACTTGACAACAAGCTCAGTCACTGGTCTGGATGATCCTGAATTAAGTGCCGGTGGTTCACTGAGATACCTTCTGGAAAATGATGTGCAGATTTCAGCATTGAGTTTCAGTTCAGATGGAAATGGAAGCCTTCCGGTAGTAGATGAAAAAGGTAATATTACAGGTCTGGGGATCGGTTCTGTTGCTTTACTTTTTCATGAGGTCAAAAAAGCAGTTGAGGAATATAAAGTGGATTTGGCTTTAGCACTCAGCCTGATTACAGCAAACCCGGCTGAGCGTCTTAAATTATTTGACAGAGGAAGGATTGAAGCGGGGAAAAGGGCAGATCTGGTCTTCCTGGACAAAGAACTGGAAATCATGTCCGTTATTTCCGGCGGAAAACTCATGATGGAAGAGGGAAAATTGATTTATAAAGAGACCTATGAATAAAAATTGCAGTTAATTAAGTTTTGTTCTATAATAATATATACTGAATGATTAAAATAAGATGAGAGGAAATAGTTATGGATAAAAAATGCCAGGAAAAAATGAAACAATTAGTTCACTACTTTAAATCCGGTGAAAAAGACCCGGATGAATTCAAAATCGGCCTGGAGCTGGAGCATTTTGTGTTAGCTGGAGATAGCTTTAAGGCTGTTACATATCATGGCGAAAATGGGATTGAAGGCTTGCTATCAGAACTGGCAGATAAAGGTTTTGAACCTGTATATGAGGCCGGTTATTTATTGGGATTAAAAAGGGATAATTACAGTATTGCCCTGGAGCCTGGCGGACAGATGGAATTAAGTCTGCCCCCTTTTAGAAGCATCAGGGAAAGCGAAGAACTTTATCTTAAGATAATTGATGAAATAAAGCCTCTTCTGGAAAAAAGAAATTTTTTTTTTAATGAACACAGGTTATCAGGTAGTTTCAAAAATAAGTGAAATAGAGCTCCTGCCAAAAGAAAGATATCAGCATATGTTTAATTACTTTAAAAATAAGGGAAGATATGCCCATAATATGATGAAAGGGACCGCTGCACTGCACATTAATCTGGATTATTGTAATGAAGAGGATTTCAGGAAAAAAATAAGGACTGCCTATTTTTTGTCACCCCTTGTCTATTATTTTTTTGATAACAGCCCGTTTTTTGAAGGGGCTGTTAATTACAATGCCAGTATACGGTCTATTATCTGGGATAATTGTGATAATGACCGCTGCGGATATGTCCAGAACCTTTTTAAGGAGGACTATTCTTACAGTGATTATGCTTCATATATTTTAAACACACCTCCCATCATTGTCATGAAGGATGACGGCCTTTTATTTACAGGTGAAAAACTTAATAAAGATATTTTTCGGGATACAGTATTTAATAATGAGGAGATAGCTCATTTATTGTCAATGGTATTTCCGGATGTCAGATTGAAAAAATACCTGGAAATAAGAGTGGGTGATTCACTGCCATATCCCTATAATCTGTCCTATGCAGCCTTCTGGAAAGGCCTTTTATATAATGAGAAGAATCTTGATTTATTATATATGAAGGCGTTAAATTATAAGAGGGAAGACCTGGACTTTATTAAAAACAGTATAAGGAAAGAGGGTATAAAGAGTGAATGTTATGGAATACCGTTAAAGGAATTTATGTATCAGCTTATTGAGATGGCTGAAAATGGACTGGCAGAGGATGAACAAAAATACCTTGTATCAATAAAGGAGATGCTGGAAGAGAACAGTATTCCAAAGATGAAGACTCTTTCTGAATATGAAAAAAGCGGTGATCTAAATAGTGCTCTGGCCTGGTGTATACCTTTGAGGGGGGTATAGATATTGATTAAAACATTACAGGATAGTATTATCAAAGTCTTTACAGAAAATATTAACAGCTATTACTCTGATTATCTGAATATAAAGGAAAAAGTCAAAAACTCAAGTGCAATATATAGAGGGGAACCGGTGGATTTTTTGTATCATGCCCTTTTTTTTACTGAAGAGGAA
The DNA here is from genome assembly GCA_012521855.1 of Halanaerobiaceae bacterium. Classification (GTDB taxonomy): domain Bacteria; phylum Bacillota; class Halanaerobiia; order Halanaerobiales; family DTU029; genus JAAYLO01. The sequence continues at coordinate 5,381 of JAAYLO010000351.1, read as the reverse complement.
TATAATCAATTAGGGAGATTTCTCTCTGAGATGACCTCTATCTTAAATAAGGTTATCGAGGAATATAAAAAAAACACTGAATTCCGGAAAGCCTTTGCTTTCAGTGAATTTCTGGAAGAACTGATCCTGGTAGAGACAGGTTATCATTATTATTTTCCCATAGGGAGATTTGATATATTTTATAATGATAATGGCAGCCATGTTTTCTGTGAATTGAATACAGATGGGTCTTCAGCGATGAATGAAGTACGGGTAATCGGGGAGTGTATAAAAAACAGCCGGATAATCGGGGATATATTTGAAGACCCGGATGTTCTTATCGGTTTTGAGCTTTTTTACAGCTGGCTCGATGGACTCATCGAGAATTATAAGGTATTTAATAATGGAATTGATGACAGGCCGAATATAGCTATAGTTGATTTTACCGGTGACGGTACTATCCATGAATTTAAAGAATTTCAGAAAAGGTTTATAAAAAAGGGTTATAATACATTTCTCTGTGACCCCCGGGAGTTTATATACAAAAATAATGTTTTATACTATAAAGAACAGCCTGTTAAGTTAATATACAGAAGGGCGACAACAAACAGGATTCTTGAGGAAGCCGGAGATATTACAGATTTTCTTAATGCATACCGGGAGGGGGCAGTCTGTGTAGTCGGAGGATTTGTATCACAGATTGTACATAGTAAAAATCTCTTTGCTATTTTGCATGACAGGGATAAAACTTCTTTTCTCTCAGAAAAAGAGAAAGAGTTTATAAAAAAGCATATACCCTATACCAGGATCCTTGATTCCAATGATGGGAAAATGATTGAGGAGATATCCAGCAATAAAGATAAGTGGATTTTGAAGCCTTTTGATGAATATGCCGGGAAAGGTGTTTATGCCGGGAAGGATTACAGTCAGGAGGAATGGAAGAAAATACTGGGTTCGATAAGAGGGAATGATTATATTTTACAGGAATATATCAATGGTCCCGTATTGGATATGGTAAATCCGGGGGAGAAGAAAAAAATAGACAGCTTTAACTTTCTGATTGGTTTATTTACATATAATAATAAACTGGCTGGTCTATATACACGGGCTGGCAGGAAAAACATTATCGGCAGTATTGCGGAGAGTTTTACAGTCCCCAATTTTATTGTAAGGGGCTAAAAGGAGGTGTTTTGACTGAAGCTTACAAAACATCTTATAATATCAGGCAGGGTACAGGGAGTCGGTTTCCGGAGTTTTATATTGCGAAATGCTGAAAAACATAATATTACAGGATGGGTCAGGAATACCAGTGATGGTGATGTAGAAACTGTTATTTCGGGTGACAGGCTGGCTGTTGAAAAAATGATTGATATTATAAAAAAAGGGCCTCCCTGGGCCAGCGTCACAGATATAAAGACCGTCAGGAGTTCTGAAGATGAGGAGGAATATAGGAATTTCAGAATAAGGTATTAGTATCATGTCAGTTTTTTAAAATCCAGTCGAAACTTTATTTTTGAAAAAAATATAGGAAATGAGAGGAGTTTATTATTGAAAGAAGAGAATACACTGAACTTAATAGCAACAAGTACTTTCGGCCTGGAAAGCCTTGTTAAGGAAGAACTGATAAATCTTGGTTACAAAGTAGATTATGTAGAAAACGGCCAGGTCTGTTTTCAATCTGATTTTGAGGGGATGGCCAGAGCAAATCTCTGGCTGCGCTGTGCAGAAAGGATTCTTATCAAGATAGATGAGTTTTATGCCCTTGATTTTGACCAGTTGTATGAAGAGACCAGGAAAATTCCATGGGAAGAATGGCTTCCGCAGAATGCAGAGTTTCCGGTAACAGGCAAATCTGTACGCTCAGTTTTGCATAGTGTCCCTGCCTGCCAGTCAATAATAAAAAAGGCTGTGGTGGATAGATTAAAAGAGAAGTATAAGAAGAACTGGTTTGATGAAGATGGGCCTGAATACCGTATTGTTTTCAGTATTCATAAGGATAAGGTTATACTTTCAATTGATTCCAGCGGAGAAGGCTTACATAAAAGGGGATACCGCAATCTAAGCACAAAAGCACCTCTTCAGGAAACCCTGGCAGCTGCCATGGTGTATCTAAGCCGCTGGGATCCTGACAGGATTTTGATAGATCCTTTCTGTGGTTCCGGGACCATATTGATCGAGGCAGCACTTATTTGTAGAAATATTGCTCCAGGTATAAGGAGGGATTTTGTTTCAGGAAAATGGCCCCAGATTCCGGAAAGGACCTGGGAAAAGGAAAGAAAAAAGGCCTTCAGTATGATCAGAAATGATGTTAAACCCCGTATGCTGATGGGTATGGACAGAGACAATAATCTTGTGAAAATAGCCAGACATCATGCTGAGAGGGCAGGTGTTGCAGATCTGATACACTTTCAGAAAAGTGATTTCAATGATTTTCAATCCAGCCGGAAGTATGCCTGTATCATTACAAACCCTCCATATGGAGAACGTTTATCTGAAAAGAATGAGGTTGAGAACCTATATAGACTCATGGGTAAAAAACTTTTACCCCTTAATAGCTGGTCTTTTTATATCCTGACATCTCATAAGGATTTTGAATTATTATTCGGGAAAAAAGCCACAAAACGGAGAAAGCTTTATAATGGCGGCATCGAATGCCAGTATTACCAGTATTACGGTCCCTGGCCGCCTGGAAAAGATAAAGATTAAAAAATTATAAAAAATAAGGAGATGGATTATGAGAAGGATACTACCATATATTGCAGGAATTATATATTCAAGTATATTCGGCTTTTCTTTTTTGTTTACAAAAGAAGGACTGGAAGAACTGCCTCCTTTTCATTTACTGGCCTTTAGATTTTCTATTGCTGCAATACTCCTTTCATTACTTTTATTATTCAGGATTATAAAAATTGACTTCCGGAATAAAAAAACCGGGTTATTACTGTTACTTTCTCTTGTTCAACCCTGTCTATATTTTATTTTTGAAACACTGGGTATTTATATGACAAGTTCATCTGAGGCAGGAATGATAATTGCCCTCATACCTGTTGCTGTGACAATTCTGGCTGCTTTTTTACTGAATGAAAAACCAACATTTTTTCAGACTCTTTTCATTCTTATATCAATAAGCGGAGTGTTTTTTAACACGATTATGCAGTATGGCGTTGAGGAACGGGGTAAAATTCCGGGAATATTGTTTCTCCTCCTTGCGGTTCTTATGGCTTCAATATATAATATCCTGTCCAGAAAACTATCACTCTGGTACAGGCCGGTAGAGATAACCTTTGCGATGATGTGGACAGGTGCAGTTTTTTTTAATATACTGGCATTACTGAGCAATAGAGGCGGGTTTTCCCTATATCTTATACCATTATTCAATCTGAAAGTACTGATATCTGTTCTCTATCTTGGAATATTATCTTCAGTATCGGCTTTTTTCCTAATGAATTATACTTTATCGAAAATAGAGGCCGCTCCTGCTGCGGTTTTTGCCTATTTCTCTACTATTGTTACCATTCTGGCCGGGGTTCTGATCAGGGGTGAAAAATTTTACTGGTATCATTTTATAGGTGCTTTATTAATTATTACAGGTGTCTCTGGTACCAATTTTTTGGGCAGAAGAAAAAGAGAAGAAATAAGTAAAGAGCTATCTATATGATAGCTCTTTATTCAATGACAACAGTTAACCGGTTTTCTTTTCTCTCGATTTTTATTCCCTCCGGAAAGGCCTTATCTATAATATCACTTTCTTTATTATACATGAATTGATAGTAGTCATATAACATCCTTTCTGCAGTGAACTGTTTTTGAGCCATTTCAATACTTGCCCTCATCATCCTCTTCCATCTTTCCCTATCACCATAATATATGGGGATGACTTCATCATATAATATTTTGTATAATGCCTGCAGGTCTTTTTCATCTTCATCCAGTTTTTCTTCCAGGCTGGAAAAGACTATGTCCAGGATCCAGCCATTTACCTCATGGTCCGGACCTTCAGCAACCCAGCCGTCCAGAACACTCAGGTTCAGGACCCCATTCATGGCAGCTTTCATGCCTGATGTACCACTGGCTTCCATGGGCCTTTTGGGATTGTTTAACCAGACATCTGCACCCTGTACAAGATATCTGGCAATCTCCATATCATAGTTTTCCAGGAAGACTACATTATCTTCATATTTTTTATCCATTTTTACCAGTGTTGCTACTATATCTTTTCCATAATGATCATTGGGATGTGCTTTCCCTGAAAAAATTAACTGTACCTTTCCTGATTTAAGGAGCTGGTCGATCCTGGATGTATCCCTGAAGATCAATTCGTTTCTTTTATATGGTGCTGCCCTGCGGGCAAAGCCTATAATCAGCCTGTCCGGGTCCAGTTCTGTGCCTGTTTTTTCTTTAACATAAGCTACCAGTTTTCTTTTCTCTTTCTGGTGAGCCTCCCAGAGGTCCAGGTTATTATCATAGGCATTCTTTATTTCTTCACTCTGCCAGGTTCTCTGATGTACGCCATTTGTGATAGAGATAATTTCCGGTACATTATCATAATGATTCCACATTTTACGTGCTGTTTCCCCATGCAATTTAGATACTCCGTTTGCAATTGATGACATTCTTAAACAGGCAGCTGTCATATTAAAGGGGTCACCACCGATTTTTTTGAGTTCATTCATACTCAAACCATTATTCGCGCCTATCTCCATCAAAAGATTGAGATTATGGACTTCATTACCTGCTGAAACCGGTGTGTGTGTTGTAAAAACAATTTCTTTTCTTGTCTTTTCATATGCTGTTTCAAAGGAGAGGCCTTCATTAATCATTTTTTCCCTGATCAGTTCAAGACCTGCAAATGACGCATGGCCTTCATTGAAGTGGTAAATATCTACTTCAATTCCCAGTTCTCTTAAAGCCCTGATTCCGCCAATACCCAGGACCATCTCCTGGGCGATCCGGTTATAGTTATTTCCTGCATAAAGTTTATCTGAAATCCAGCCGAATTTGCTATCGGGCTTACCGGTATCCAGTAAATAGAGGTCATTGTTCTGGAATTGGTTGGCTTTATAGATACTGCATTCCACATTTTCATCACCAATCTGGACATAAACTTTTTTACCGGTATCTTCCAGAAAGCTGAAATCATAGATGGGATAAGTATCATAGGGATAACCGTATTCACCAATTAATTGTTTTGTATAATCCTGCCACCAGAGCAAACCTATCCCTATAATCGGAGCCCCCAGATCATGGGCGGTTTTTAAGTAATCTCCTGCCAGAATGCCTAAACCTCCGGCATATAGAGGCAGTCTGGTATCAAGTCCGTATTCCATACAAAAATAAACGACCCTTTTTTCGAAATTATTGCTCATCCTTTTCCTCCTTAAAATACTTTTCATAATATAGTG
>JAAYLO010000029.1 GCA_012521855.1 Halanaerobiaceae bacterium | reverse complement strand
CCTTCTTTTTTTGTTCTTTTATTATATATATTTTTCTTTCTATATAGAAATACTAAGGAGTAGATATTATACAAAAAGGAGCTTCAACTGTGAAACCCTTCTGGATATATCCAATCTATACTTCTATACTGGCACTCATATTAATACTGCTTGTTCCCCGGAAAGATATAAAAAAACTTGCCTTTCAAAGCATTCTCCTGGGCGGGGTTGCTGATTTTATTATCCTTAATCTTTTTATCTTTATCATAAAGAAGAATATATACATAAATTTTTATCCCTTTGGAGCAGGTAAAATAGCCTTTTTCCTGCCTATTGCATGGACCATCTGGTTTATTATATTCTTCTACTTGCTGCCTGAAAAGAAGATTTCCCGTTACATTTATATCACCGTTTCAGCAGCCTACAGTACTTTTTTTGCCAATGTATTATATAATCTTGATATAATCCAGTGGAAATATGAAAAAGTATTTCTGCCCTTTTTAATCTACATATGCTGGTTTTTTACAGCAATTTATCTAAAAGAAAAAATCGAAAAAAGCATCCTGTAAGGGCTGTTTTTATTCCTTGACTGCACCTGCTCCAAAACTGCTGATCATCCGCTTGTGGGCTAATATAAAGAATATAATGAAAGGAATCGCTACCAGTATTGATCCTGCAGCAAATGAACCAAACTCAGATTTCCTGTCTGTTACAAATCCAAAGAGTCCCAGAGCCAGGGTCTGCTTTTCCGCAGATCTTAAGATCATCTTGGGAAAGATAAAATCCATCCATGGTGCAGTAAATGTCACAATGGCCAGGAATGTAATGATCGGTGAAGCAACAGGCAAAATAACCTTGAAAAAGATGGTGAGGTGGCTGGCCCCGTCTATTCTGGCAGATTCATCCAGGCTTTTTGGTATAGTATCCATATAGCTTTTTACCAACCAGGTATTGTAGGGGATATTTCCGGCTACATATACCATCACAAGCCCCCATAATGTGTCCAGGGCTCTCAGACGCAATAAGAGAACATAAATGGCTATCATCGCCAGCATCGACGGAAATATTTGTAATATCAACAGGGTCATCAGCATGGTCTTTTTCATGGTAAAATGAAAACGCGAAAAAACATAGGCACTGAGAGAAGCAACCAGAACAGTCAGTGCTGATGTCATGGCGGCAACGATAAGGGTGTTTCTGAACCATTTCAAATAATTGGTCTCCTTAAATAAATACCTGAAATGATTGAAATGTATGCCATCCCCAAAGGGGATAATACTCAAGGCTGATATACTCTGCCCCTTCGAAAAGGCTGCACTGAAGACATATAATAAAGGATAAATGGTAAATATCGCTGTCAAAACAAGAAATACATAGATGATTATTTTATTCAGTGTCCTCATCACAATTCACCCTCCCTGAAGGATTTTGTCCTGCTGAAATTGAAAATAGCAAATGGAGCAAGAATGATGAAGATCATGACTGCCAGGGCTGCACCCAGATTGTATTTCTGGAGATTAATGGTCAAATCATAGATCCAGGTGATAAGTATATCTGTACCGCCTGCACTGGTTGTAGCAGTATCAGCAACTACAGGCCTGCCTCCTGTAAGGAAAAATATAGCCCCGAAATTATTAATATTATGGGTAAAGGACATGACCAGTAAGGGCATTGTCTGAAAAATAACTAAAGGAAATGTTATCTTGCGAAAGACCTGAAAACTATTTGCTCCGTCAATCTTCGCTGCATCATAGATATCCTGACTGATTGCTGTCATTGAACCTGTTGTAAGTAGCATGAAATAAGAATAACCTGCCCAGAGGTTAATCATTACAACTGTAAACCTGGCCAGCCAGGGATCACCGAGCCAGGGTATCACATTATCAATAATCCCCAATTTCATTAATGTACGATTAACAGTCCCGAAACTGCCATTCAGGAGATTCTGCCAGACCAGCATGCTGATTACTGCCGGAACGGCATAAGGCAGAATAAAGATTCCCCGGAAAACTGGTGCTATCTTTATCCTGCTCTCACGGAGAATAACCGCAACAATAAAGCCGCCAAAAAAACAGGTAGCCGTTGCCAGAAAAGCCCAGACCAGTGTCCATAGTGAAACACGGCCAAGTGCCTTTGCCCAGAGTGTATCACCGCCAAAGAGCATCCTGAAATTTTCCAGGCCAACCCAGTCCACCACATTATTGGGAGTAATATGATTTGGTGCTGAATAATTGGTAAAAGCTACACTGGCTGAAAAGATGAGGGGTACCAGTACAAAAAATACCACCAGTAAAAGTGCCGGTAATAAACCGAAAAAGGGAAAGGAACCTGTTGTTATATCCGCCAGTGATTCTTTTATACCCTTTTTCCTGCCTATTATTTTATATTCCTGGTAGCTCTTCCTGGCACTCTTTACTGATATATAATACATAAAGAAAAAGAGTAATATAAAGATTATTGTTATGATACCATCAAAGAGCATATATGTTGAATTATCCCTTTGAAATATAGGTAAATGGGGTTTGGGTGTGCCCAGTGTTATTAAATTATTAATAATTTTGATCATCTTTGGAATAAAGGCTAAAAACAATAATTCAATAAGGGCAAAAACACAACCCTTTAGATAGTCCTTTAGATAGAGAATATGGGCCAGTCCCATAAATAGCAATGAAGCCCGTTTTATCTTTTTATCACTCAGACTATCTATATTCCCTTTCATAATATCCCTCCTTTCAAAGTTAAAAAAGGGGATGATAAACATCCCCATATAATATTATCTTGCAGCAGCCTTAATTGCTGCATCAACAGCATCAAGTTCTGTTTTAATGTCTGCCCCGTCCCAGATATTGGCACTGGCAGCATTCATTGAATCCCAGAATCCTCCCATAGCCGGTACTGAAGGCATCGGGAAGGCATGGTCAAGCTGTTTCAGGAAGCCTTCAGCATATGGACTGTCTACCTCTACATCGATAGATGGCAATGCCCCTCCTGTTAATTCAAATCTCAGTTTCTGCATTTCTTCTGTCAATAAGAATTTGGCAAAATCAGCTGCTTCTTCAGGATGTTCCGAATAGGCAGAAACAAACATTGCTCTTGTTCCTGAGAAGGAAGCAACCGGATCTCCGCCTTCTGTCATTGCAGGCAGCGGCTTAACACCAAAATTTACACCGCTGTCAGTAAAGTTTTTGATGTTCCACGGGCCGGTTATATAAAGAGCAGCATTACCGGAAGCAAATGCACCATCACAAAAAGCGGTTGTAAGGTCAGCTGCAGGTATATTTATAACCTCTCTTAAGCCCTGGAAAACACGCATACCTTCTACAGCAATCTCATTATTAATATTGGTGTTTTCTACATCAGTCCCGTCAGGGCCAAACAGAAGATTCGTGCCTCCGGCAGTTGTGAAGATTATGGTATAATAACCATTACCTACATCTATCAGGAAGGGATGCTTTCCTGGTTTATCAAAATTTCTTGCAAATTCCTTCAATTCATCCCATGTTTTCGGAACATCGTCTTCATCAATGAGATCCTTATTGTAAATCAGGGCATAAGTTTCTGCAGAAACAGGATATCCGTACATTTTGCCATTATAGGTCAGAGCACTGGCAGTGGAGCTTAAGACCATTGCCTTTACTTCATCAGCATCTACAGTTTCCAGAATGTGGCCGCCATTAATCAGTTCACCCAACTTGTCATGAGGTGCAGCAAACAAATCCGGCCCGACACCCGCTGGACCATCAAGTGCAATCTGTCCTGAAGAATCTCCCAGTTCCACATTTACATATTTAATCTCTACATTTGGGTTTTTCTTCGTATATGCCTCTCCAGCCTGTTTTATAAATTCATCCGGGCCGAGTGTAGATTCCCATACAGTCAGAGTGATCTTTTCTGCTTTTTTATCACAGGCTGTCATTGAAAAGAGCAATACGAAAACCATAAAAACCATTGATAAAACCCTAAACCTTTTCATTATTTCTCTCCTCCTATGTAATTTATATTAACTCAACCCATAATACTGGATTCAGTTGAGTCCGTAATATTTATGGTTATAGATCGGACACCGTATTTCGGTGAACTTACAGTAATAGTCCCCGGACCATCCCTATCCCTGGTCTTCACCCAGAAGGCAGCCTTGCCTGAAATCAGGCTGATCAGAGAAGGGCCGATTAGCTCCAGTTCATCAGATACACTGATTTGAACCGGTTCAAATCCATACTGGACCAGATTATCATTATCAGCTGTTTCCTCTATGACGACCCTTGTTGCATCATAGGTATCAGCTATGACAAGAGTCGTCTGGTCCGGGCTTATCTTCAAATCATATTTATTGACACTGCCCTTAACAATGGTTTTCACCAGTTTACCGCCAATATAACCATTGAATGTATAGTTTACTTTTTTCCGGCCCCAGTTAGCGACATACTCACCATAAAGCTGCCAGGCCAGTTTCTGCTCCTCCGGATCACTGATAATGGCAGACTCCTTTTCAGTCAGCTTATCCAGGTCACCTCTTCTGGCTACCTCTCTTACAAATCTTTTGATTTTTTCAGCCTCTTTTTCACTGAAGCCTTCCTTCTCAACCAGGACATTCCCGAAAAGATCAGGTATCATGATGGGAGGGTGCTTCATATTCGGGAACATCTCCCGGTCAGTGTAAAATCTTCCGATATTTTCGCCATTACGGAGGATTTCAACATAATCACAATTGGTAAAAACATAAACTGAATCAATAAAACTGCTGTCATATTCTCCAATATCAAAGTTTGTAGATACCTCTATAAAAGGTGTTTTACTATATTCAGCCATATAGGTATAGGCTGCCAATTTGGGAATACGGAACATATCCAGGATGCCATGATAACAGATCCCATCACCACTGCCAAAGTCCTCATGTGTATTATAGTCATTCATTGACCAGGCAATGGCCCCGCTGATCTCTTCTACACCCTGACAGGCATTTATTACCCGTGCATGGCGTAGTGCATGTTCAAGACGCCTGGATTCCCGGTCAAACCGCTTTGTCGGAAAAGTATGGCCCAGATATTCTGTTATCAGATACGGAACTTCATTTTCTCCAATTACATCCTTCACTTCCTGAAGAACAACATCTCCTGTAGTAAGGCTGAAATCATTATAGGTATAGACATCTTCCAGGAGCTGGCTCTTCTTGAAACAACGCACACCGCCTGTAGCCCGTGTTCCATCCAGTTCTTTCGCCAGCTGGTTTGTTTTTCGATAAAGGTCTTCATTATCTGCTGATTCATTTACCCGTACACCCCAGATAATGATGGAGGGATGGTTTCTGTCCCGGATAATCATCTCCCGTAAATTATCCAGCAGGACATTCTGCCAGGACTCACCACCTACATACTGCCAGCCGGTAATCTCCTCAAAAACCAGCAGCCCCAGACGGTCACAGGCATTAAGGAAATGCTTTGACTGTGGATAATGGGAAGTACGGACCAGATTGAATCCCAATTGATTTTTTATAATCTCTGCATCCTTTTCCTGCACACTTTTTGGCATAGCATATCCTACATAAGGATAGATCTGATGGCGGTTGATACCATGGAGTTTAAGCTTTCTTCCATTTAGATAGAATCCCTTTGCAGTAAACCTGGCCTCACGGAAGCCGGTATATTCAATGACCTGATCCACCACTTCATCCCCGTCGATCAATTCAATTACAAATTGATATAGATTGGGGGAATCTATATCCCAGAGGAGGACCTCCTCCATAGGGAATGATATACTGCTATCACATGTATTTATAGATTCCTCAACTGTTTTAAGATGAGTACCATCAGGAGCATTTACCATTACCCTGGCTCTCATTTCCTTACTCAAATTGACCCGTAAATCCAACTCTACCCCTGGTACATCCAGTACATCCAGTGTTTTAATAAAAACATTTTCGATATGATTCTCATTTAAAATATACAGGTTTACTTCCCGGTATATTCCCCCATATGTCAGGTAATCAATGGTACCGCCAAAAGGCGGAATGGGATTTGTTTCTCTGGAATCAACCTGGACAACCAGGATATTATCACCTGTAGAAACGGCATCTGTGATATCTGCCTGAAATGCAGTATATCCTCCATAATGTTTCGCAATTTCTACACCATTTACATAAATCACTGCTATATGTCCTACACCATCAAAATTCAGGATATATCTCTTATTCCCCATTTTTTCTTCTATATGAAGTCTTTTACGGTAGCAGCTGACAAATTGATAATCCTTTTCATTAAAATTGTTCAAAGGGACCTCATGATTCGTATGAGGAATGTCCACACATTTGAAATGGTTGTCATCATAATCTCTCCTGATATATTCATCTTTAAAATCATTACTATAACGCCAGTTAAAATTCAATGGAACTATTTTTCTCATTAATTATAACTCCTTTTCACTATTCCTATTCTACCCTGACCAGACTAAAATCATCCATATGCATCCAGTTTTCTGCATCTCCGGTTCCTTTTATACCGACCCGCACCTGATTATTTGTTACAGTAAAGTAAATACTATATTCATGCCAGACCGGCCAGCTGGTAACCTGAAGTACATCAGACTTAATCTCACTATTATCAGCATCAAAGTTACTGGCATAGAGGGTTACATCAGGGGCAGCCTTACTGTCACTCCTTACATAAACAGTTAATCTATAACCACCATTTTCTAAACCCCTGATTTCCTGATAGAGATCAAAGCTATAGGCAGAATCCCACCAGACATTTAGATTCCCTGATCCGGTACGCGGGTTTTTCGACTCAAATTTGATGATACCATCTATGCTTTGCTCCCCCTGCCAGGGGGGTATGATATCTTTCTCCAGAATACCGCGGTTCTCAAAACCGGGATTCTGTATATAGTTCTCAATAGCAGTGACACGGGCAGTGACAGGATATTCAGATTCGCCCTGTGAGACAATACCCTTTACTATATATTCACCGGGATGCTCAAAATGAGCATCTTCCCACTGAACGGGTACATCTATATAGGAATGTAATTCGGTAAAAGCAGCTACTGTCTCAGGCAGTGTCTCCTTTGCTGCTATATTGATCTGAACCTCTATTTCATTTTCTATTTCCAGTATTTCTGGTTCAAAGGGCTCTGCCGTACGGACCAGCTGAAAGACATCCAGTACTGGTGTAGCTTTCCCGGAATAACTGAACCAGCCCTGATTTGACCAGGTAGCCTTTGTGCCTTCTTCCGCCCAGCCAGCTCCTTCGACGGGAAGCCAGGCCGGCTCCCAGTAAAATACACCAAGGCCCCTGTTGTCAGGAACCCTGTTTACAGCATCAATCACATCACGGATAAAAGCCGCCTGGCCCTGGAATGAGGTCTTATAACCTGCTTCCATACCTGAATTGTATATATTTGCAGTATGTTCATTGTGTTTATCAGTAAAACCATAGGCATATTCCATGACAACTACAGGCTTCTCATATCTGGCACTTATCCTGTCCATATTATACTGTAAATCCTTTAAAGTGCCGTGCCAGTACGGATAATAGGATAAACCGATAATATCATAATCCACATCAAATTCTTTCAGCTTCCCAAAAAAGAAATCAAAACGGTCAAAGGATGCCCCCTCTGCAAGATGTATGGCCACCTGGATATCCGGCGAAACATCCCGGACGGCCTTTACACCGGCCTTCAAGAGATTGGCCAGTCTCTCATAAGTAACGGGAATATTATAATGTAATCGTCCGTATGGCCAGACCATTCCATTGTTTATTTCATTTCCAATCTGTACCATGTGAGGACGGACCCCGTGTTTTGCAAAAGTCTCCAGGGTCTCCTTTGTATAGTTATATAGTCTTTTTTCTACCTCGTCCAGCTTCAGTGAAAGCCATTCGCGCGGTGCATACTGCTTCTGGGGATCTGCCCAGTGATCACTGTAATGAAAATCCAGAAGGATCTTCATTCCTACCCGTTTTGCCCTTTTGGCAAGGATGAGGCCAGTATTGATATCATTCCCTCCTCCGCCATAGGATTCACCGGTATCCGGGTCATAAGGATTATTCCACAAACGGATTCTTAAGTAATTAATACCGTGTTCCTTGAGTATTTCAAATACATCCTGTTCTTCGCCCCTGTCATTATAATATACACCACCGCACTCTTCGACCCTCAGTACCATTGAAAGATCAGCACCCATGATAAAATCATCTCTTAAACCTTCTACAGGCAGGACCTTCAATGATTTTGCAGTAGGGTCATCATATAATAAAACAAGATCATCAAGACTCTCATAATTCCGCCTTTCGCCAATAGTCGGCTCATAGCTTGCTTCCATATCTGCATAGTCCTGATATTGTAGAAGATTACAGGCTGTTAGGCATATTAAAAGAAGCAGAAAGATCAGTATAGAATAATTTCTATTCATTTTCATTCTCCTGTTTTAGTAATATTTTCCGGTAAGCACTCGGGCTCATCTTCATGTATTTTTTGAATTCACTGGAAAAGTGCAGCTGGTTTTTGTAGCCTACTGCCAGGGCAATATCCTTTATGGACTTACCTTTTGTGTTCAGAAGGGAACATGCCTTTTCCATTCTGTATTTGGTCAGAAATTGCTTTGTCGTAAGGCCGATTTCCGATTTAAAAATACTGGATAAATAATTAGGGGTTAAGTTTAGACTGTTGGCAATATCTTTTACACTGATATTGAATTGATAGTTGTAAGAGATGAATTCAATGGCTTCTTTCACATGACTTCCCCTGATACTGATTGCAATGTTCTGTTTATGTTTATTCAATTCAATCAGATAAGAAAAGATAATATAGAGATACCCTAAGGAACGTATATTCAAACAGCCAAAGTGATTATAGGCAGATACCAGCTGATAAAAGAATTCATTCAGGACCATTTCTTCATCAAAAAAGACGGGATTTTCCAGGGAAAAACCTGAGGCACTGAGGTATTCATCAACATCAATACCTGAAAAACCTACCCAGATATAGCTCCATGGTTCATTGGGATCAGGATAATACTCAGCCTCAAATCCGGAAGGAATGTAAAAGATATTCCCCCTTTTTAGTTTGAATTTCCTGCCGTCAAGGATAAAGGTCCCTTTGCCTGACACGATGTAATGCAAAACATGCCAGTCCTTCACAAAGGAAATAATCCGTTTTAGGGGACTGCATTTTTCCCTCCCGCATTCATTCAGGCTTAATTCCAGATGGTCAATCCTGTCAATAACTTTAGCATTTTTGTCAAAATAGTTGAATGACATAATGATTCTCCCCTGACTCTCCTAAGTTAATTATATTATCCTCAAATTACAGCGTCAATATTATAAAATTATAT
>JAAYLO010000350.1 GCA_012521855.1 Halanaerobiaceae bacterium | reverse complement strand
TCCCTGGATTATCCCGAATAGTGCCTGGTTTTCAGATCTCATAGCCTCTTTGCACCTTTTTGCCCATCTGATAGTCCTCTCCAGGAATCTGGCGATATAATCATAGTCAGCATGATATGGCGGACATTCATCAAAGGCCATGACAATATCTGAACCCAGATCCATCTGGACCTCCATGGATATCTCCGGAGAGATAAATTTACTGGATCCATCCAGATGAGAACGAAAATGGACACCTTCTTCAGTTATCTCATTGAGGGCTGATAAACTGTAAACCTGGAAACCTCCGCTATCAGTAAGTATAGGTCTATCCCAGTGCATAAATTTGTGTAAACCGCCTGCTTCGGCAATCAATTTTGAGCCAGGGCGCAAAAAGAGATGATATGTATTTGATAATATGATCTGTGCACCTATCTCCTTTAACTCCTCTGGAGTCATTGATTTTACAGTTGCCTGTGTGCCGACAGGCATGAAGACAGGAGTATCAATCATCCCATGTGGTGTTTTAATTTTTCCAAGCCTTGCCCCTGTATTTTTATCCCTTTTTAATAATTCATATGTTAATGGCAAAACATTCATTCCCTTCAAAATTACTTTTGCTTAAATAATAAACATGGCATCCCCGAGACTAAAAAAACGGTATCTCTTTTTGACGGCATGATTATATGCATTCAGTATCATCTCCCTGCCTGCAAAGGCACTTACTAACATCAAGAGGGTTGACCTGGGAAGATGAAAATTTGTAATCAAAGCATCAATTACCTTAAACTGAAAGCCTGAATAGATAAAAATATCTGTCCAGCCCTGGTCAGCCTCAATCCGCCCTTTCTTCAACACGATTGATTCCAGTGTCCTGGTAGTCGTTGTGCCGACAGCTATTACCCTTTTCCCCTCTGCTTTTGTACTATTTATCATTTCAGCAGTTTCTTTACTCAATTCATAATACTCTGAGTGCATCTGATGTTCTTCAATATTTTCTGCCTTAACAGGACGAAAAGTCCCTAATCCAACATGGAGTGTCAGATAGGCAATTTCTACACCTTTTTCTTTCAGCTTCCGGAGAAGATCTGCAGTAAAATGTAATCCGGCAGTCGGTGCAGCTACAGAACCCTGTTCTTTTGCATAAATTGTCTGGTATCTCTCTGGATCAGCAAGCTTTTCGTGGATATATGGCGGAAGGGGAAGTTCTCCAGCTTCACTGATAATTTCATCAAAATTACCTGAATAGTAAAATTTCATCAATCTGCCGCCAAAGCCGGTAGAGTCAAGGGTCTCTCCAAGCAGTCTGCCGTCAGCAAAGGAAATCCTAACACCTTTTCTTACTCTCCTGCCCGGCCGTACCAATACTTCCCAGAGATCCTCTCCTTTTTTATTTAAGAGCAAAAGATCTATCTCTGTACCGGTAGGTATCTTTTTACCATATAATCTTGCCGGAATAACCTTGCTGTTATTTAGTACCAGCAAATCTCCCTCATCAAGATATTCTATAATATCTTTAAACTTTCTATCTATTATTTTCCCGCTATCTCTCTTAAGTATCATCAAAGATGACTCATCCCTGACTTTTGCTGGATGCTGGGCAATGAGCTCATCAGGCAGATAATAATCAAATTCATCTACTTTCATTAAAAGACCCCCGACATTTGTTACTAATATTATTTACCATTTCTTTGAATCATAAAACATTAATTTTCATTTTCCATAAAATCAAAAAGGGTATCTTTTTTATTATAATTAATACCCAGATGTTTGTATGAAGCAGGGGTAGCAACACGTCCCCGTGGAGTCCTGGCCAGAAAACCTATCTGTATGAGATAAGGCTCATATACATCTTCGATGGTTTCAGTCTCTTCACTTATTGCTGCAGCCAGCGTATTAAGCCCGACAGGACCGCCGCCAAACTTTTTTATAATGGTCTTCAACAACCTGTGATCAGTATTATCAAGGCCGAGATGGTCTATCTCCATCAAAGTCAGTGCCTGGTCAACTACAACAGGTGTGATGATTCCATCTGCTTTTACCTGAGCGTAATCCCTGACTCTCTTTAATAAACGGTTAGAAATCCTCGGAGTCCCCCTGGAGCGTTTTGCTATTTCCAGTGCACTTTCCTTTGAAATTTTAATATTCAAAACCCTTGCTGAGCGGGTAATAATCTCACATAATTCCTGAATCTTATAGAAATCAAGTCTATTGATAATCCCAAAACGGTCCCTTAAAGGAGAACCCAATAAACCTATCCTTGTTGTTGCCCCTACCAGAGTAAAGGGTGCCAGATCCAGTCTGATAGAGCGGGCACTGGGACCTTTCCCAATAATAATATCCAGGGAAAAGTCCTCCATGGCTGGATACAGGATCTCCTCAACCACCTTATTCAGCCTGTGTATTTCATCAATAAATAAGACATCATTTTTCTGCAAATTAGTCAATATTGCTGCCAGGTCACCGGGCCGTTCAATGGCAGGTCCGGATGTTGTATGAATATTCACATTCAATTCATTGGCAATGATATTGGCAAGAGTAGTTTTTCCAAGACCAGGCGGGCCGTATAACAAAACATGATCAAGGGCCTCACCCCTTTCTTTAGCAGCTTTTATAAAGATACTGAGTTTTTCCTTAACCTTTGTCTGTCCTACAAAATATTCCAGCTGTTGCGGCCGTAAGGTCCTGTCCAGTACTATATCTTCTTCTTTTTTTCTTCCGGATATTATCCTCTTATCTTCCATGATTAACGCTCCTTACCGAGATATGAGAGAACCAGTTTCAGTTTTTCTTCAATGGGAAGTCCTTCATCAATGTCCAGTCTGCTTAAGGCATTATCAATCTCACCAGCGGAATATCCTAAGCTGGAAAGAGCATCATATATCTCCTGGCTGTCATCAGCTGCCCTCATCTGGACATTGAAGTCCAGAGCCAGGTTCTCTACCTTGTTTTTCAATTCCAGTATTAACCTCTGGGCTGTCTTCTGGCCTACACCGGGAATCTGTGTCAGGACAGAAATATTCTCTGTAATAACTGCATCCATAAATCTCTCATATGATATTGACGAAAGGATATTGTGAGCTGCCTTCGGACCTATTCCGGAAACCCCGAGTAAAGCAGTAAAAAGCTCCCTCTCCTCCAGGCTTTTAAATCCATAGAGGGCCAGGGTATCTTCCCTTACATATGTATATATATATAATTCTATCTCCTTCTCATATGTAAGTATTCCAGGATCTGTAATATCAATCTGATAACCAACACCATTCACCAACATTATTATTCTATTCCCATGGTTCCAGATAACTCTGCCTTTTAAATAAGCAATCACAGATACAGCCCCCTATTTTTTCATACTGACAATAGTCCTGTTGATAGTTATACTATTACCATGACAGATGGCTACAGCAAGAGCATCAGCAGCATCATCAGGTTTTAGTATTCCCTCCAGATTTAATAAAGCCTTAATCATCTGCTGGACCTGTTGTTTGCTGGCTCTGCCATAGCCTACGACTGCCTGCTTAACCTGTAAAGGAGTATATTCTGCCACAGCAATATTCGACTGGGCTCCGGTTAATAATATAACACCCCTGGCCTGTCCTACTTCAATAGCAGTCTTGACATTTTTATTAAAAAAAAGCTCCTCAACAGCCATTTCATCCGGTTTGTATCTCTCGATGATCTCTTTTAGCTCAGAAAAAATCTGCATTAGCCTTTCACAGTTTTCCTGATCAGAATTTGTTCTGATCACACCATAATCACAAACCCTGTATTTATTTGCATTTTTTTCAACCAGTGAATATCCGACAACAGCCAGCCCTGGATCTATTCCAAGAATAAGCAAAAAACCACCTCATTTGAGCTTAATCCTTACTGATACTGCTTATAAAACCATCAAGAACAGATAATAATTCCTCTAAAGAGTTTACAGACAGACCATTTCTGATGCTATTCTGCTCCTCAGCTGGTAATTCATTGACCTTGATCCCCGTAAGCTCTTCATCCTCTTCACCATAAAAAATAGCTACTCTGCCATCCTTTTCTCCTATACGCATCCTGCCTGTTTTTTCAAATGCTCTGTAGAGAATCAACAGTTTACCCGGATTATATTCCTTAAGCTCCCAGGGAAAGGATATCTCCTTAAGCTCCTTTAGAGATAAACCAGCCAGTTTGTCAGGAATCCTGATAACATTCTGAAGCAGTGTATTATTATCCTGATAATACCGCCTTAAGACCAATAGTGTCTCAGGAGCGATAAAATCATCTGTGGCCAGCCTGAAAGAATGGAAGCCAAAACCCCGGCTTTTAATCTTTACAGCCTTCTCTGCCAATCCATCCAGATATTCCTTAATATTTTCAGGGAGTTCTGTCTGTCTGGGAGAAAAGATATCTTCCGGATTGTAGTTTTCATTCTGCTCAGCATCATTCCAGAAAATCAGAGCCAGCAGTAATAAAAAAGAAATGATCATAATTTTTTTGTATATTCCGGACATAAAAACCATACTCCTGTACATTTTTTGTCATTAGTATATCCAGCAAAGACAAAAAATATACAGGCTAACCGGCTTATATTTGCAGAGGGTTTTATTCTTCACTGAGTGCAGTCATTATTTCCTCGGAGATATCAAAATTTGAATAGACTTCCTGAACATCATCATGCTCTTCCAGTAAATCCATTAATTTCAGAGCCTTTCTGGCAGTATCCAGATCCAGTTCTATTGTATTGTCGGGTATCATGGCAATATCAGACGACTCTATCTCGATCCCCTGTTCTTCCATATTCTTCCGCACATCTTCCAGTTCACTGGAAACAGTATAGATATTGATAAGATTATCTTCACTGATAACATCTTCTGCACCTGCTTCTATAGCAGTTATCATAATTGTATCCTCATCAAGGGCATTTTTCTCCAGATCTACAACAATCTGTCCTTTTCTTTTGAACATCCAGGCAACACAGCCGGTTTCACCAAGATTTCCTCCATGCTTTGACAGAAGATGTCTTATCTCCGACGCTGTTCTATTGCGGTTATCACTCATGATTTCCATATATAGAGCAATTCCGCCCGGACCGTAGCCCTCATATACAAACCGCTCATAATTGACTCCTTCTATATCTCCGGTGCCTCTTTTAATAGCCCTCTCAATATTATCATTGGGCATATTATTATCTTTAGCCTTTTGTATTGCCAGCCTTAATTCTGCATTCATATCCGGATCATCACCGCCCTCACGGGCAGCGACTGTAATCATCATGCTCAGCTTTGAAAATAACTTGCCTTTTTTTGCATCCTCTTTTCCCTTTTTGTGCTTGATATTGGCCCATTTTGAATGTCCTGCCATAAATTATCCCCCCTTTTAGAAATTTATCCTTTTAAATTTTAACATAATAGCCTCTGGATTTCAATAATATAAAATGTCAAGGAAACAACTACAATGAAGAGTATCCTTGACATCATTTTTTATAAATTACAGTTATTCAAATTTTCCGTGGCTTAAGAAAAGGAGACTTACAGGGTTTTTCTAAGCCTTTTAATAATATCCTGTAAATTTTCTCTGCCTTCTTTTTCCCAGCTTTTCAGAAAATTATCGATCTCTTCATATCCTCTTTTTAACACCATGTTTTCATCTTCCCCAATAAAGGGATCGTCGGGATCAACAGCCTTTATCATATTAATAGCCTTTTTCAATGGATACTGGATCTTATAATATATCTGATCAGTCATTTTATTCACCATCCTTTTCTGCATTCATTTTTGCGGCCAGATTATCTCTTATTAATGATAATTTGGGAATAGCTTCAGTTTCGAGAAACCTCATGTAACCTTCCAGGGTTATAATACGGTTGTCAAGCACCCTTTCGCTCAGTTCAATGCCACTTATATCGAATTTTTCAACTTTTTTTAATGTATAAGTTAATCGGTCTACAGCATCTAAAACATTTACTTTTCTCATATTTACACCTCATTTTTTTTATTATTTATATTATAGTATCTTTAACTAAAAAAAATTCAAAATCTGTTAAAAAAACTAAAGTGCTGTTTCAACCCTGTTTTTCCCATTGGCTTTAGCCTGATATAATAATTGATCAACCTTATCTATAAATTCCTCCTTTGTCCATTCTTCTTTATATTCTGCTACCCCTATACTTACTGTGACTGAAAGGGGTTCACCATCATCAATAAGAATAAGGTTATCCTGGATTTTTTTATTTAACCTTAGAGCAAGTTTATAGGCATCTTCATTGCGGGTACAGGGCATCAAAATTGCAAATTCTTCCCCGCCGTATCTCGCAACCAGATCGCCGTCTCTTGTAGATTTAAGTAACAGACTGGAAAGTTCTTTCAGTACCTTGTCACCGGTCAAATGACCGTAATGATCATTTACTTTTTTAAAATCATCAATATCCATGATTATCAGGGATAATGGTTTCATGGCATTTTCTTTAATCAGCAAATCCAGCCTGTTTTGAAAATAGGCGTGATTATATAATGATGTCAAACCGTCTTTCTGGGCCATTTCTTCCTGTTTCCGGTAGAGATTAGCATTCTGTAATGCTATACTGAATTGATTTGTAAATGACTCCAGGAAGTGATTTTCAATATTATTTAAATGAACCAGTGTGGGGTCAAAAATATTTATTGAACCAAATAAATCATCACCCCTGGTAATCGGAAGGATTATGTACTGTACTTTTTTCCCCTTACTCAAGGTCAGTGATGGCAATAATCTGATAATCTCATCATTTACTTCTGATATACCCGATATTGAAGTTCTATTTTTGGATAAACAGCCATAGATTCCTTTTGTCAGATCTATCTCAATTTCCTGGCTTGATTGTACTGTATTGACCAGTGACTTTTGTTTGCGGGTATAAATGTCATTAAATAACTTGTCCGTAAATATGGTTATTGAACATGTTCTTAAACCAATGAGGCCGACTATAGCATCCAGTGTGATATCCAGCAATTTTTCAAAATCAAGGGTTGAATTAACAAAATCACTTACTGTCTGCAGTGTTAATAATTCGGCCAGTCTCTGCTCTACTTTATCAAAGTAATATTTATTCTTTACCAGAAGATAGACATATTTAGTAATAAACCTGAATTTCTTTGCTAAATCCTCCCGCAGATCAATGGGGTAACTAAAACAGAAATATAAAACACCTATAAAATCATTGGTTTCCTGTAATGACAAAAGCAAACTATATCCATCTTTCAATAGGCTTCCAAAGTCTGCCTTGTTTTTAAAAACCTCTTTATTGCTTTCCATAACTGGCCTGTTCTCTTTTTTTAGTACATCAAGAACATCTTCCTTTATATATAAAACCTTATTATTAGTCCTTTCTGACTTTGAAAATACTATCCCATTAAAAGATAAATCTTCACTCAGAAATAAACCGGTCAAATTTAAAGGAAAGTATCTGCCTACAAAATTATTGAGCTGCTTTAAAATTGCAAAAGGAGAAGTCGAATCCATTGTCAATAAAAAATCAAGAAAATCATTTTCATACATGTTTTGAGACATTTTTTTTCCCCCGTATCTACAGATAGTAAGTCAAGTAAAGACAGGCAAAAAGGAATATGTAAATAATAATATATATAAATATATATAAATATATATAAATATATAT
>JAAYLO010000349.1 GCA_012521855.1 Halanaerobiaceae bacterium | reverse complement strand
TTGTCTTTGACCTTGGCGGAGGTACCTTTGACGTTTCTATACTGGAATTAGGAGACGGGGTTTTCCAGGTTGTTGCCACAAGCGGTAATAACCATCTGGGCGGGGACGATTTTGATGAGAGGATTATCAATTACCTGGCAGATGAGTTCAAAAAAGAATATGGTGTAGATCTGAGAAATGATAAGATGGCCATGCAGAGATTGAAAGATGCGGCAGAAAAAGCCAAAAAGGAATTGTCATCTGTATTGACAACAAATATAAACCTGCCCTTTATTACCCAGACAGAGGATGGACCAAAACACCTTGATATAGATTTAACCAGGGCTAAATTTAATGAACTGACTGCTGAACTGGTTGAAATGACCATGGAGCCTACCAAAAGGGCATTAAGTGATGCCGGTTTGAGCCCGTCAGATATAGATGAAGTTATTTTGGTAGGAGGTTCTACCAGGATTCCTGCTGTTCAGGAAGCAGTTAGGAAATTTATTGGTAAAGAACCCAATAAGGGAATAAACCCTGATGAAGTTGTTGCCATGGGTGCAGCTATTCAGGGCGGTATAATGGCCGGAGATGTTAGTGATATTGTCCTTCTGGATGTTACACCATTATCTCTGGGTATAGAGACCCTTGGCGGAGTATTTACAAAACTTATCGATAGAAATACAACTATTCCTACAGAAAAAAGCAAGGTTTTTACCACTGCGGCTGATAACCAGACCAGTGTAGATATTCATGTTCTGCAGGGTGAGAGAAAGATGGCCAAAGATAATAAAACACTGGGCCGTTTCCAGTTGACCAATATCCCCCCTGCACCACGCGGTATTCCGCAAATAGAGGTTACTTTCAAGATCGATACAAATGGTATTGTTAATGTTTCTGCGAAAGATCTGGGAACAGGCAATCAACAGAATATTACCATCAAATCTTCTACTGGATTGACAGATGAAGAGATCGAGAGAATGGTAAATGACGCAAAAGCCTTCGAAGAAGAAGACAAGAAACGTCTGGAAGAGATTGAAATCAGAAATGAGGCAGATAGCCTTGTCTATCAGACCGAAAAGACTCTTAAGGATGCAGGTGATAAGGTAGATAACACAGTAAAAGAAAAAGTAGAAAAAGCAAAAGATGAATTGAAGAAAGCCCTGGAAGGTGATAATATAGAGGAAATAAAAACTAAAAAAGAAGTATTGACAGATGCTTTGACAGAATTAAGTACACAATTATACCAGCAGGCACAGGCAGAACAGCAAAATCAAGGTGAAGCCGGGTCTGCCCGGAATGATGACAAAACTGTTGATGTTGAATATGAAGAAGTAAATGAAGATGAAGACAAAGAAAAAGATAATTAAAACAATTATTGTATAACCGGCATTTACAGTTTCAATTTTTGGTGTATAATAAAAAGGGGAGCTTTCTCCCCTTTTTTATCAGTTTATAATTAAGGTGGTGTGTCAGTTGGCCAGTAAACGGGATTATTATGAAATACTCGGGGTTGGCAGGGATGCAGATGAAGCAGAAATAAAAAGAGCTTACAGAAGAAAAGCCCGCAAATTACACCCCGATGTAAATAAAGATGACCCGGAAGCCGAAGAAAAGTTTAAGGAGCTCTCTGAAGCTTATGAAATATTAAGCAATCCAGAGAAACGTGCCCGTTATGATCAGTTCGGGCATTCAGGAATAAATGAAGATGATTTTAATTTTGAAGACTTTGCCCGCGGTGGTTTTGGCGGATTTGAAGATATTTTTGATATGTTCTTCGGCGGTATGGGCAGCAGGAGACGGGGGCCGCAGAGAGGCAGTGACCTGCAGTATGGGTTGGAAATAACTTTTGAGAAGGCTGCCTTTGGAGGTACAGAGGAAATTTCAATACCCAGAACAGAAACCTGTAACACCTGTAAGGGAAGCGGGGCAAAACCAGGTACTGATGTGAAGACCTGTCCGCGCTGTCATGGTACCGGGCAAATCTCTACTACACAGCAAACCCCCTTTGGACATTTTACACAGACCAGGATCTGTGACCAGTGCAGGGGTAAAGGCAAGGTAATCCAGACACCCTGTCCGGAGTGTCATGGCAGTGGAAAAGTCAGAAAACAACGTAAAATTACTATAAATATCCCTGCCGGTGTAGAGACAGGAACAAGACTGAGAATAGCCGGTGAAGGGGAAGCAGGT
Organism: Halanaerobiaceae bacterium; assembly: GCA_012521855.1. GTDB lineage: Bacteria > Bacillota > Halanaerobiia > Halanaerobiales > DTU029 > JAAYLO01. Next base: position 82 of record JAAYLO010000349.1, on the reverse strand, counting down.
GATCCTGGTGCCCCCAGCGGAGACCTGTATATAGTATTACAGGTAAGACCACATAAGCTTTTCACCAGAAAGGGTTATGATA
>JAAYLO010000348.1 GCA_012521855.1 Halanaerobiaceae bacterium | reverse complement strand
GTTCTGGGAAATATGATGTAAAACAGTGGTACAAACATACAAGCGGAGCATTTAATACTCAAAGTGGATATTTGGCTATCCCTCAGGCTGGGGGATATGGCGACACAGGACTTCGGACTTGCGTTAAGGTGAAGAACGTGGTTAGAACAGAAAACGGCTTTAAGGTTGAGGTATACGAGTTGGAATGTGATTATTATGGAAGGGCTATATATGATAATGCAAATAACATCTGTATATCATCAAGCGTAGCGGAATGGAATGCTTCATTTGATGATATGCTTAAGTCATCTGGAGTTTCACTAAATAAGCTCGGAACAAAAACATATAATCTTGGCGTTAGTGACAACGAAATATATCTTATTGCTTGATGATAGTCAAATCTTTTTCCAACACAAATAGGCACGGGCTTTGTTATAAAGAATTATATGGCAGATCTAAAAAACGAATTATATAAAATTACAACATAGTTAACATATTACATATTCAAAAGTTAGCCTCATCATAGTAATGGTGTACTTGCTAAGTTGGTGAAGAATCAGCAAGTTTTAAATACATATGAAAATCTTTTATGTGGAGGGATAGGGTTGAAACGTTTTATAAGAAAGTTAATGTCGGTTCTGTTATTAGGAATATTACTTCTAACAGCGATGCCAATAAAGGGGTTGGCTGCAAATAGTTTTAACGGCGCAACTATAACTTCAGTAAACGGCTATGACTATTACCGCGCATGGAGTCAAGATCAACTTCCATGGAAAAATACAAAGCCATATAATGGTGAGGCGTCAGATTGGATGAACCAACAAGGATGTTCAATAGTTGCCATGGCAAAAATGATTGTGGAACTGGGTAGGGCGGATCCGAATAAATTTAATCCTGGGGTTTTATTAAACACTTATGGCTCCTCAGAATATAATTATATAAATAAGAAAGGCATAATTGAATGGGGAAAAATAGCAAACGCTTATGGTATAACATATGTGGATTATAAATCAATATCAAATTCAAATCTGTATTCTACAATAAAATCATATTATGACAGCACAACATATGATTATGCATTTGTATTGAGCGTAAAAGGCGGTCATCATTTTGTTCATATTGACAAATCCGCTACTTTATTGCATTCTGCAACATATATAAATAATTCATGGTCTTTCTCAGAGGCTGGCACGCGATATTCAACTGCATCTGCATATTGGAAGAGTTTAGCCCAAAAGCAATATTCCTCAAGCGGATATACTGCAGTCGGAATACATGTTTTTAGAGTTGCAAAAGGCTATACTACAACACCTACAAGACCGATGCTAAAAGGTGAAACACGATTGGCGGACGGAAAAAGCTATTATGCCGTCTACGAGAGCAACATGACATGGACCGAGGCTGAGACATGGTGTGAAAGTAAAGGTGCACATTTAATTGCAATAACCACAAGCGGAGAGCAATCAGCTGCACAATTATTGCTGAAAAACACCTATCCAAATGCTTGTTGGATAGGTGCTTACCGCTCCTCGGGAACCATGAAATGGGTAACGGGAGAAAGTTTTGGCGGCTACACAAACTGGGATTCCGGAGAACCTAGCGGAACCAACAGCGCCGGCGCGGCTGAGAATTATGTCGGTATTTACGGTAATAATACTGCCACAAGTTATGCGACCTTCGGAAAGTGGAACGACTTTTCCAACGAAACTTCTACAGTTAAGGGATTTTTTGTAGAATCAGAAATAAGGTCAATAACCATAAACACTTCGCCAAATAAAACCACATATGCCTATGGGGAGGCATTTGACGAAACCGGGCTATCGATTACTGCAAACTATGGAATGAAAGTAATGATTATTAAGAATTTGGATCACTTAACCATCTCTGGTTACAACCCGAATGTATCCGGGGCTCAAACACTTACGGTCACCTTCGGTGGAAAAAGTACTACATTTATGGTTTCGGTTGGAGCGCCTGCACATGTGCATACACCTGGAGTAGCGGCAACTTGTACATCGCCTCAATACTGTAC
>JAAYLO010000347.1 GCA_012521855.1 Halanaerobiaceae bacterium | reverse complement strand
TATTATATTAGAAAACACATTCTGGAATTCTATACTATAAAAAAAGAATTTCCCTCCCAGGGAAATTCTTTTTTCTTTTCTTTTCTATTTTTATTTATGTAAGCCTGGACAGAACAATGGACTCAGTCCTGTTGCGTCCGTTTTTTTTAGCCTGATACAGTGCCTTATCTGCTGTTGTAATCATTTTTTCGAAATCCGCTTCTGCTTCAGACTCCTTATAGGCCATCCCAATACTGATAGTAATCTTTACTGTTTTATCACCAATCCTGTATTCAAAATTTTCAACAGAGCTTCTGATTCTCTCACATACAATCCAGGCATTATCATAGCTAATATCCTGTAAAACAATTCCGAATTCTTCTCCCCCATATCTCCCTACTACATCACTTCTCCTGGAATTAATCTCCAGAGTATCAGCTACCAGGCTGAGGATCATATCCCCTGCTCTATGTCCGTATGTATCATTTACTTTCTTAAAATGGTCAATATCGATCATAAGAAAAGCCAGAGAAGTCTTATAGCGGCGAGCCTTGCTACACTCCTTTTCCAGAAGTTCCAGCAAGAGAGTATGTGTATACAGTCCTGTCAGGCCGTCTCTCATAGCCATATCCTGAAGTTTTTTTTGCTGTTCACTATATTCCAGTGCTGCTGACAGCCGTGCCAGTACCTCTATCCTGTCTATGGGCTTTTTTATATAATCAAAAGCACCCAGTTCAAAGGCTCTTTTCAAAGTCTCTCCTTCTGTTATTGCTGTAACCATAATTATCGGTATATCCCTGGTTTCAGGGTCCTCTTTCAATAACTGGCAGACACTGAATCCATCAATCTCCGGCATCATAATATCCAGTAAAACAGCATCTACCCTGGCCCATTTGGCCTTTTCCACTGCATCTTTGCCGTCAGATTGAGTATAAACCTTATAGTTTTCATCCTTGAGAATCTTCTTCAATATTTTCATATTATACTCATCATCTTCAACAACCAATATTTTATAACTCATCTCTATCATCCTTTTATAGGCTATTTTATCATCTGTTATAATACTTCATCATTTTATATTATTCGACATTTAAATTTGTTTTCCTCTATTTTTGTATTTAATTACTAATAAATAATTTGATGCTTTTCGGGATTTCAGAGTCATTATATTTATTCCCATGATTTTAATACTTATCAGTTCAGATTTAACAACACCCAATCCTTTATCAGTGCAAAATATTCCCTGATGAAATAATTTACCTTTGTAGAAAAATCGCTTTCAATGGCTAATGTTCTAAAATTAAATCCAAGCTTATTTGCAACCATTCCTACACGATAAAGATGATAATCACTACATACTATCATGATATATGGTTTATCCTTTCCGCTATCCTGCTTTATAATATCCCTGGAGAACATCAGACTCTCGATAATGGAAACGGAATTCTTCTCATAAAGCAGTCTATCATTTATAAACCCGCAGGATAATAGGTGTTTTCCCATGGCTTCAGCTTCAGAAATATACTCATTCTTTCCCTTTCCTCCTGAAAGGATCATTTTACATTCATTATTTCTTACCCATAAAGACAAAAAATATAAACCCATGTCCACTCTATCCTTTACTCTTTCTGATAATTTATCCCCCTCAAGTCCATCTCCAGGAATAATTATGTAATCTAAATTACTTGCAGCTATGGGAATACTGGCATAGCTTCCTCCTACTCTATGAATAGAAGAACTATCATTATGACTTTCCCTGATTATCAGAACTTCAATAAAAATAAAAGATATTATAAACAGAATAAATGTTGTGTTTAAAATATATCGG
>JAAYLO010000346.1 GCA_012521855.1 Halanaerobiaceae bacterium | reverse complement strand
GTATTATAAAAAAAGAAAGGATAGATATACCGCTCCATCTTAGTACCCAGGCCAATGTAGTAAACTGGGCCAGTGCTGTTTTCTGGCAGGAGCAGGGTATAGAGCGGATCATCCTGGCCAGGGAATTGAGCAGGGAGGAAATAAAGGAGATCAGGGCGAAAACTGATATTGAACTGGAAATGTTTGTACACGGCTCGATGTGTATCTCATATTCAGGACGCTGCCTCCTCAGTAATTACATGGCAGCCAGGGATGCAAACAGGGGCAAGTGTGCTCATTCCTGCCGCTGGAAATATTACCTCATGGAAGAGAAAAGACCGGGTGAATACTATCCTGTTTTTGAAGATGATCAGGGGAGTTATATAATGAATTCCGGAGATCTCTGCCTGATCCGGTATATTCCTGAAATTATCGATACAGGTGTCGACAGTATAAAGATAGAGGGCAGAATGAAGAGCCTTCATTATACTGCTACTGTGACTTCTGTGTACAGGCAGGCACTTGACCTGTACTATCAGGATCCGGAGAACTATCAATTTGATGAAAACTGGCTGGAGGAATTGAGAAAGGCAAGCCACCGGAGATATATCAGCGGTTTTTTCCTGAACCCGCCTGGCCCGGAAGAACAGAATTACAGGACATCAGCCTATCAGCGGGATTATGATTTTATGGGTATTGTCAGGGATTATCTTCCTGCCAGGGCTGAAGCAGTCGTTGAAGTCAGGCACAAATTTGTAAAGGGCGATAAACTGGAAATTACGGGGCCTGGTATCACCCCCTTTGAAACAGAACTGGATTATATTATCTCGGAAGATGGTGAAATGGTTGAAAGTGCTCCTCATGCCCGGGAATTAATCAGAATTCCGGTAAAACAGGAGGTCAAACCATATTATCTTGTAAGAAGGGAGAAAGGTCCAGATGGGAGAAAGGATTGATTACGGCCCGGCCAGGGAGACCAGGAGGTTTAAGCTAAAGATCCCCAGGGAAGAGATTGTGTTTCTGGATATGCTTTTTAAATCATATGAAGGCCTGGCCCTTGTCACTGTAAATCATGGTGAAAATGAAACAGTTTTCATCGATTTTACGGAGGGCTGCCGGGAAGATGTATTGAAGATCCTGAAGGACCTGCAGACAGGAATGCCGCTGGAAATATTTGAGTATGAAGAAAAATAAAATAGACACAAAAAAGAAACCCGCCTCATATATATTAAGTAAGATGTTTTCTGGAGGTGGGTTTTTTGTTGTCAATATTGGCTGCTTTGCTGAGAGGTTATCTCCTTCTCGTCTCATATATCAGAAATGGTAAAATATTTCCTGAACCCTTAAGCCTGGAAGAAGAAAAAAAATACCTGGAGGAGATGAAGAGCGGTAGTGAAGAAGCCAGGAATATTTTGATAGAAAGGAACCTCAGGCTGGTTGCCCATATAGTAAAAAAATATGAATCAACACATACTGATACTGAAGACCTGATTTCCATAGGGACAATAGGATTGATTAAGGGTATTAATACCTATGATAAGAAGAAAAGGACCAAATTGTCCACATATGCAGCCCGTTGTATTGAGAATGAAATCCTGATGTATCTCAGTTCAACCAGAAAACTGAATCATGAGACAATGTTGCAGCAATCCATCGGCTCAGATACTGAAGGTAATGAGATAACATTGTTGGATATACTGGAGGCAGATGATAATTCTGTTCTGAATAAAGTTGAACAGGTTCTGGACCAGGAGAAACTCTATAGTAAAATAGCAAAATTGTCAGAAAGGGAAAAAAGGGTCATCCAGCTCAGATACGGCCTCTTAAATGGCAAACAGCTGACCCAGAGAGAGGTGGCCAGGATACTGGGCATCTCCCGCTCCTATGTTTCCCGGATTGAAAAAAAAGCAGTAGAAGACCTGGCCAGATTGTTTAAAGAATAAAATGGTGATATAATAAATATATAATTAATAAAAAAACAGTAGACAAAAAAGAAAAGATATGATAGAGTATATAAGAATGAGATTTTTTTACCATAATTATAATTTCAGTAGGTGTTCTGATAATGTTTGAGAAACTGAAACCAGATCTGTATTACCAGAATATCTTTGCAATTGATTTTGGAGAACTGGCCCGGAAAGGTGTCAGGGGCCTGATCTGTGATATTGATAATACAATTATACCCTGGTCTGAAGACAAAATCCTTAAAGAGGTTACAGACTGGTTTGCTGAAATAAAGAAAAAGGGTTTTTCTATATGTCTTGTTTCAAATGGTAAAGATAAAAGGGTAAAGAAAATAAGCCGGGAATTAGCTATACCTGCTCTTGGACTGGCTCTCAAGCCATCAAGAAAGGCTGTCAAAAAAGCACAGGAGATCCTAAAACTGAAAAAAGAGGAAATTGCTGTTATTGGTGACCAGCTCTTTACTGATATATTGGGCGGAAATAGAATGGGTTTTAAGACAATTCTTGTTGATCCCATGTCCAGCAAAGAATTTTTTACTACAATGCTTGTAAGGAGAATAGAGGGATTTATTTACAAAAGGAGGGGGAACAGTGAATAAATTGCAGATACTCTCGTTAATAGTTTTCATGCTGATACTGATTGCCTTTACTGATATAAAAGCTCAGGATGACCCTTATCATCTTACATTGGGCAACAGGGTTTTAAGAAAAGGTGATGAAGGAGTAGATGTAGCTATCCTGCAGCGGAAATTAAAAGAAATAGGCCTGTATGAAGGGAGAATAGATGGTATTTTCGGAAAGATGACCAGGGAGGCGGTAGTACAGTTACAGAAAAATAATGGCCTCAAGGCAGATGGTGTCTGCGGGGAAAAGACCCTGGCTTTGCTGCCTCCCGACAATATGTTAAGCAGAATGGATGTCTCCCGGGAAGATATTATTCAACTGGCTTATCTGATAAATGGTGAAGCCAGAGG
>JAAYLO010000345.1 GCA_012521855.1 Halanaerobiaceae bacterium | reverse complement strand
TGTCTATACAGCACCGCTGCAGACTGCACAGTTCAGGGCACAGGAATACATTATTAATTTTAAGCAAAGAATCAGCAAAAATGAGCTTGAGGAAAATATCTTAAAAAATAAAGGCCAGATTATAAAACAGATCTCAGAAAACATGTATAAAGTGAAACTGGCTGATGAGGATCAAGATTTTATATACAGCTTACAAAAGAACCCTTCAATAAAATACATAGAGCCGGAATATCTGGTACATATCCAGTCTATACCTGATGATCCTTACTATCCTGAGCAGTGGAATTTGCAGAGACTGGCCCTTGAAAAAACATGGGATAATCTCAAAGGAAGGGAAAATATAAATGATATAACTGTTGCTGTTATAGATACAGGCATACTGCCTCAGCACCCTGACTTAAAAGATAATATTATAAGCGGTTATGATTTCATCGATGATGACAATGATCCTGTTGACACAAGCGAGGACTTCAGCCATGGAACACATGTGGCAGGTATTATTGGAGCAGTGGGCAATAATGGCATAGGGGTCACCGGTATAAACTGGAATGTAAAGATAATGCCGGTACGGGTCATCGGCCCGGATGGAAGCGGAGAATATAGTACCCTGATATCAGGAATACACTGGGCTGTTGATAATGGTGCTGATATAATCAATCTCAGCCTGGCAGGTCCGGTAGACTCAAAAGCCTTAAGAGATGCGGTAAAATATGCAGTTGAGCGGAAGGTTACTATAGTAGCAGCTGCAGGGAATAATGGAAGCAGTCCTGTATTATATCCAGCCCAATACCCTGAAGTAATCGGCGTGGGGGCAGTAGGGCCTTCAAATGAAAGAGCCTATTACTCCAATTTTGGTCCGGGCCTGGATCTGGTGGCACCTGGAGGGGATAATTCCCTGATAGATTACAGCTGCAATACTATTCTGAGTACAGCAGGCTATATATCTGGAGATACTATCAAATACCAGTACAGCTGGGCACAGGGATCTTCTATGGCAGCTCCCCATGTATCCGGAATAGTCTCCCTGCTTTACAGTATTGGAATTGACAACCCTGTAGATATTAAGCGTATATTAAAGGAAACTGCTGATGATCTTGGAACAGAGGGTATAGATGACTACTATGGAGCAGGATTAGTCAACATAAATAATGCCTTAAAATATCCTGGACATGATTATAGCCGGGGTGAAATATATGATGATGAAAATAATATAATTGTACTGGCAAAGAATAATGATAATGGTGAGCAGAAAATGGTATATGCAGATCAAAGTAATTATAACTTTTCAATTTCACTATCAAGGGGCAGCTGGACCTTAACTGCTTACTACAGGGATTACAGCGGACAGAAAACAATTACTGTTCCCGGTGATAATAATATTGTTATTGAATTAAAATAGGAATCCAATTCCCAGCTTAATCCTATCCATACCTATTAATCCCGCTTCTATCTTTATGTTTTCCTGTAAATCCATTTGCACTGCTAAGTTTATTTCATCATTTATATACTCAGCCTTTATATTGATAACCGGCAGAGAGGGCCTGTCGGGAGTACTGATAGAAACAGGGTTCAAAATTTTATTAAATCCCAGAAAAAATTTCCCGTATCTTCCATTACCCAGGCCAAAATGCCCTCTAAAACCATATCCCAGATCCTTACTGGCTGCTATATATAAATCCTCTTTACACAGCCCCACACTGATGGCAGGCTGAAATTCATCTTCCTGAACAAGCACTGCTTTGGCCATCAGCCCTATTTCAATATCCCCACCGTTATTACTATCCCGAATGATTCCGCCAACAGCAATTGAGGAATTAATATTATAAAGCCCCCCTAACTCTCTGTAGCTGTCTATAAACTCAGCGGAGATAAAACCCTTATTGCCCATGATATCAGCAGTAGGAGCTGATACCAGGCTGTCAAGTGCCAGTACATCCAGACTGAGCATGAGTAATAATACAGATATATTAATTATTAAAGTTCTGGCTTTCATTCTGCAGCTCACTCTCCAGTATCCTGATTCTCTTTTCCATTTCCTTAATTGTTTTTATAAGCAATGGTAATTTCCGCAATGCTGCCTGTTCTTTCAGTTCATCTTTATGACTCTGAGCTGGATTACCGGAATAAAAAGAAGCTGGCGGTATACTCTTGGTTACAGTACTCATTGCTGCTACAGTCGTATTATCAGCAATCTTGATATGGCCTACTACACCTGTTTTCCCTGCCAGAACAACCCTTTTACCCAGTTCCGTGCTTCCTGCTATCCCCACCTGTGCGATAATCAGGCATTCCGGCCCGATCCTGACATTGTGGCCTATCTGGACCAGATTATCTATTTTCGTCCCCTTCCCTATTACAGTCGGGCCGCTTGTCCCCCTGTCAATGGTTACATTAGCTCCAATCTCTACATCGTCTTCAATAATTACATTACCGGTCTGGGGAATTTTGTAATGGCCTTCTTCTGTTGAAACAAAGCCATAACCATCTGAGCCGATAACCGTTCCCCCGTGAATAATTACATTGGAACCGATTATACTATTATATTCAATCACCACATTAGGATGAATAATAGTATTGCTGCCAATCCTGCTGCCTTTGCCTACAAAAACCCCTGGTGCCAGAATACTGTTATCACCAATAACTACATCATCCTCTATTACCACCATAGGATGTATGGAAACATTTTGTCCGATTTCCGCTGATTCAGAGATAACAGCAGAAGGGGCCCGGCCGGACTTATAGAAGACATCGGGAACAAATAAAGAAGATACTATAGCATAAGCCAGTCTCGGGTTTTTAACACGGATAATTGTCTTCTTGCAACCTGTGATATTTTGAGCTACAATAATTGCAGCTGCCTCAGATTCCTCTGCCAGACGTAAGACTTTCTCATTCTCTGCAAAAGTAATCTGTTTCCGGCCTGCTTCTTTTACGCCGGCAGCACCTCTGATTTCCAGATCAAGATCGCCAATGACCTCTCCCCCAACCATATCAGCCAGTTCAGCAATTGTATATAAGTCTTTCTGATTATTCACTATCAGAGTCACCACTCTCAAAGTATTTATCATCAAGCCTTGTAATTACCTTATCTGTAATATCTACTCCACCGTAATAAACAATTTCATTATATACTACTATCTCCAATTTTTCTTCTCTTGAAATCTCAGCAATGGTTTCACTCAATTCCTGATTCAGGGTCCTTTCCAGGCGCTGCTTATTATACACATATTCTTCATATATTCTATCGAGCTCTTCTTTTCCTTCCTCTCCGGACAGTTTCTCTTCCTTTTTCCGGTATTCCGCTTCCAGTTTGTTACCTATATCAATCAGTTCATTCTGTAATTCCTGAGCCCTTTTGCTAATCCTCAAGACCTTATCCATATCCAGCAAACCTACATTTTCCGGCCTGGAAGTATTGCAGGCAGCCAATACCAAAAGCATTACAATCATTGATACTAAAAAGAAACATTTTTTCATTTAATACATCACTTCCTTTTCCAAAATAGAAACCTCTGATTGCAAAGTAAAATACTCCCGGGAAATCTCTTTCACTAAATCCTCTATAATAGAAAGCTCTTGCTTGCTTCTCTCCAGTATTTCTTTTCTCTTTTCCTCAATCTCATTATTCATAAGTCTCTGCTGAAGAATCAAATAATCCTCCAGCTTCTGATTATTCTCCAGCATTTTATTATTTAATTCTCTTTCAATTCTATTTTTCAGTTCCTGTTCATATTCCATTATCCCTATATTATATTCTTCTTTAAACTCTTCTATTTTATTCTCAATTTCTTCTCTTAATTCAGTCTCTTTCCTCTCTAAGGCTGTCAACTGTTTATTTTCAAATTCAGCAAGCCTTTTTTTTAATTCATCTTCTTCTTCTTTTGGTAGATCAAGGAATTTCAGCTTTAGATCATAATTTATCCTTTCAGGATAATATTCCTTCAGCAGTTCCTGTCTGTATTCTTCCAGTTCATTAAAATAAGAATCCTCTAACACAGCAGTCATTTCCCCAAGTTTTTCTTCATAAAGCTCTTTCCTGGCCATAAGCTGTTCCAGATATTCCTGTTCTTTTCTCTTTCTGAATTCCTGATATTTATTTTCTAATTCAATCCGATAATTATCAATATCTGATTGGTATTTTAAACGGATTCTTTCTGTCTCATAATCAATAAGATTTTCTATCTCCTGTCTGCGTTTATTCAGGAGATCCTGCTTTTCTTCAAGCATAATTCTCTGCCTTTCAAGAGCAGCCTTTTTCTGGATTAATAATTGTTCCAGTGTCTCTTTCTCATTATCCTTTATTGCTCCCTCTCTGAGTTTATCCAGTTCAATAGAAGGAGTATCCGGTATTATAACACTTTGAGAATTAATATAAAGATATCCCAATATCCCAAGTATTACAAATATGAAAGCAGTTATAAAAAACCGCAAAAGCTTTCTCATCCCGGACACTCCTTTATTAACGAAGAATAAACTATTCAATTTCCATTAAAACATTTTCATCAAAATTCGTATCATCATCAATATTTGATGTATCACTATTTTCAGGGGTATCCTCAGTAATATTTTGTTTAATATAAGCAATTACTTCTTCTGTCATATCATATCCGCCATACAGTACATTGCTTTTATCAAGAACCATTCTTACTTGCTTTTCTTTAGCAATTTTAATAATAATCTCCTTGATGGAATCTACAATTTCCTGTACAATAACCTGCTCTTTTTCTGTCAACCTGCTCTGATACTCCCTCAACAATTCCTGTTTTTGATCATTTGGCAAGCCTTCTGCCTTTTCTTCCAGTTCAGCCTGCATTGATTGGGCCAGCTG
>JAAYLO010000344.1 GCA_012521855.1 Halanaerobiaceae bacterium | reverse complement strand
GATTACACCTTTCCCCCCGACGGCAAGTATGGGTAAAGTCAGGATATCATCACCACTATAAATTAAAAAATCATCAGGTAAAATACTGGATAATTTTGAAACCTGCTCTAAACTCCCGCTGGCTTCCTTTATCCCTATAATATTATCAATCCCGGCTAATTTATATACAGTATCAGGATCAATATTCCTGGAAGTACGGCCTGGAACATTATATAATATTATCGGCAGAGAAGTATTAGCTGCAATTGCGGCAAAATGTTTATAGAGACCGGACTGGGTTGGTTTATTATAATATGGTGTAACCAGCATTATCCCGTCAACACCGATTTCCTCTGCCTTTTTTGTCATAAAAATACTGTCTTCAGTTGAATATGAACCGGTACCAGCTATAACAGCTGCCTTTTCACCTACTTCATCCAGAACAGTCTCCAGAAGTTCTATCTTTTCTTCAAATTTCAGGGTAGGAACCTCCCCGGTTGTCCCCAGAACCACCAGGCAGTCTGAACCATTATTTACAAGATATGAAGCCAGTTTCCGGGCTTTCTTTAAATCAACTTTCAAATTATCATCAAAGGGTGTTACCATCGCTGTAAGAACTTCACCAAAATCTGTCATTTTCTTCACCTCTACTTATCTAATTCAAAAATTTTATGAAGGGCATTTAAAGCCTCTTTCTCTTTATCTTTTTTTAACAGGCTGGAAATGGTTGTATGTGAATCTGTTGTCTTATAGATGGCAATATTTTCTCTATTCAGTGCTTCAACCATTTTTGCCATTACGCCTGGACAGCCGGTCATTCCTCCTCCGACAACAGAGACTTTGACAAAATCATCATGGACTGTAAAGTTAAAATTCGAATCTGATAATAATTTCATCACTTTTTCAGTATCACCGGCTTCAACAATAAAGGAAATTGCTTCAGGTCTTATATTAATAAAATCTACGCTTATTCCGTGTTCTGCCAGTATACTGAAAACAAAAAGGCCTGTGGCATATTCAGCGGGTTTATCAGGAATGATTTTTATAAATATAATATTACGCCTGCTGGTTACACCGGTTACCGGTTTATCTCCTCTAATACTGCACATACCCCTTTCATCAATAAGAGTACCTGCTCCGCCAGTAAATGTAGACCTGATCTTGATAGGTATGCCTTCTCTCATGGCAATTTCCGCTGCCCGGGGATGAATCACCCTGGCACCCTGATAAGCAAGTTCACAGACCTCATTATAACTGACTTTTCCCAGTGTCCTGGCATCTTTTACCAGGGCCGGATCAGCAGTCATCACTCCTTCTACATCCGTATATATTTCAATAAACAATGCTCCGATGGCAGCTGCTATTACACTGGCAGTTGTGTCACTGCCGCCCCTCCCCAGTGTTGTAATATCACCTTCCCCGGTAATACCCTGAAATCCGGCAATTACAGGTGTTTTGCCCTCATCCAGTAATTTAAAAATTTTCTCTGGAGCTACACTTTTTATCTCTGATGCACCATATTTATTATCGGTTAAAATCCCGGCCTGGGCACCTGTTAAAGCAACAGCATCAACCCCTATTTTCTTTAATGACTGAACCATTATGACAGCTGAGATAATTTCCCCGCAGGACATTAGCAGATCTTTTTCCCGGGGATCAATATGGGGATATTCGTCTTCAGCCAATTTGATCAGTGTGTCTGTTGCATACGGCTTCCCAAGTCTGCCCATAGCAGAAACAACAACTACAGTTTTATATTTTGAGTCAAGGGCTTTTTTTATGTGATTTGCAACTATTGTTCTCTTTTCAACAGTATCCAGAGAACTTCCGCCAAATTTCTGAACTATTTTTTTCATTTAGACCTCCTGAATTCAGGACCAGATACCTGTAAATAATATAATATATTTTATCATAAGCAAAATATGAATACAATTAAAAGCCGCGATACTCTATCAAAACAGGCTGTATCTGTTTTTTTTCAAGGGCATATTCAGCAGATTTTTTTATAAGATCAAACCTGGCTACCAGGGAATTCCTTTTTTCAACTGGATTATCCTGGCCGAAAGGAGTAAAAAACACATTCTTTGTATTAAGTAAAATGCCCAGATTTTTTGCATTAAGACCAAGACCATCATTTGTCGCTATTGCCAGCATGACTGGTAATTCATTACGAAGCTGAGCTTTTGCTGCCATTACAACTGTTT
>JAAYLO010000343.1 GCA_012521855.1 Halanaerobiaceae bacterium | reverse complement strand
TGCGTGAAAGCTTTTCCTGTAAAGAAGCGCTTAGAACTTTATCGCCGTCAGATCCAATGATATAAACCGGACATTCCACATTTTCAGCATATTCGGCAGTGCGGATGTTATTTGAAATGAATACCTTTAGTGGCCCCCAGAATATGGGAATGATTTTGTTGTATAAATCCGAAATGTCCCTGTAACCTGCCGCGATAACCAAAGAGCGGCATTCCCTGACACTTGCCAGATATGTTGCGATTCCTGCTCCGTAACTATGTCCGATTATTATGATCTCACTATTGGGATAGTGAGCCCTTGCCCATTCATACAGATCTTCCGCAGACTGCTTCATCGTTTTCAGATTCATTATCTCGCCGCTGTCCTGGGTGCCGTAATAATCCACTGAGATAAAAGGGTAAGCGAATTTGGGGGAATATTTACCGACAGAATTATATGCAATATAATTGGAACCGCCAAAAAACAATATTACCTTATCGCTGTTTTTAGAATCCAGGTTATTGCCATAACCGGTCAATGTATCATTAAACCGAAAGAATTGCGGAGTACAGGCAATATCCGTCATCTTCTTCGCGTTCTTATAAAATGAATAGCTTATCGTCTGCATAATGAAATTGCATCCAAACTCCGCTATTAGGAACCACATTATGATTTTTAACAAAATCCTGATAATATCCATCTTTTTCTCCATTTCATATATCCTCGTATTTTCTTTTATCAGATATATATGTTTCCAGCCTTGCTTACATAAGGGCTGCACCCTATGTTATCCATTTCTGCGTAATCTGTTTGCCATTGAGTATTTTATATAAATTACCTGTTAAAGTATACAATTTATAATATCAAAGAAACGAAATAAAGCAAAGCATTTCGGATCTCTTTCCAAGTTTTTTCAGACTAAAGCCGACTAAGGCAGTGACTTTACATCTATTCTGACAGTCAACCCTATTGATTTCAGAACAGTTGATATTGTTTTTATCTGAACTGGATGGTGGTATGTTTATTATGAGATTTTCATAACATCTTGGAAATTCAAATAAATTTAACTGAACGGAGGGGTGTTAAATGAAGAGGATTGCGAAATTAAGCTTTTTCTATAGTATATTTGGATTGCTCCTCGGGGCTTTTTACAGGGAATTCACAAAAATGAACGGCTTTACAGGACAAACAGTCTTAAGTGATCTGCATCCTCATGTACTGGTTTTAGGGGCAATTTTCTTCTTAGTAGTATTGTTACTGGAAAAATTTTTTGAGTTGACCAAGCACAAGAATTTCAACAAATTCTTTATTACTTACAACATAGGGCTTTTACTGACAGTTATAATGATGGCCGTACGTGGATGTATAGAGGTGTTGAACCTTGAAATATCAAGAATGATCGATTCTTCAATTTCGGGTATAGCAGGCCTGGGTCATATTATCATAACAATAGCTTTCATCTTATTCTTCCTGGTATTGCTTAACAGAACCAATGATGCTGAAAAAAAATAAAGTAACCTCTAATATGATTTTACCCCTTTCATCGGATATTCGGTGAAAGGGGTATTTTTACGGGAAAATGTCAAAAGTTTCAGGGAACATATCCACGGGCGCTCGCGTTCTCTACGGTATAAAACCGGTCGAACAGTTTACCCACGTAAGCTATAAGGCTAACGATTCAGCTGCTTGCACTGGAATATTTCCTTATGCCTCTTTTTATTGCTGCGGCAGAAACCAGGAAAAATAGCATCCCGGAAACAGCAGCAGCGATCATGTCCGGAATATTACCCTTGTTAAGAAGCAATGATGCAGGAACATTTGCCAATGGGACAGATGGAATAAGAAAAACAAAAGCATACATTACTTCCTTGTAGGAAAATATTTCTTTTGGTTTCTCTGAAATAGACATTAGTATAAAATAAATGCCTGTTAAGCCATAGACCCTGATATATTTAAAAGCAAGC
>JAAYLO010000342.1 GCA_012521855.1 Halanaerobiaceae bacterium | reverse complement strand
CTATTATAAAGGTAATGACTATTGTAACTGTGGAAACTGGTTAAGAAGAGTGGTTGAAGAACGGCCTGATACAAAAGTAAAATGGATCAGAAGAAAAGATTCACAACTTTATAGCCTGGATGGAATATTTCCATTTGAACATACTGATAATATAAAGACCATCCGTAATGAAAAATTTGATTATGTTTTTCTCTGTAGAAGTCCTGAATGGAGTCCGCTTCACTTAAAAAATAAATATGAAGAATTGGCTTCTTATATGACATTTCATTTGAAGAAACACTGAGGAGGCATTAAACTAAAGAAAAGAGGTTTGAATTTGGTGAAACAGAAATGCATTTCTGGCGGAATGAAAAGGATTTTATTGGAATGATTCCAGAGAATATTTCTAAACAGGATGTATCTTTGGAGGATGCAGAGAATATTATCTTACAAAAGAGATTTCCTTTGAAACATGAGAAATATAAGGTTCACAGATTGCGCGGTTAAAATGCCAGAAACCCATTGAAATAAGGAGTAAACAGGTGAATCCGGCGAAAAAGCTGCCCCTATTTATTATAACCGGGGCAGGCGGTGTCGGTAAATCAAAAACGGTAGAAATGCGCTTCAGGAATGAGACCGATTATATTGTAATGGAAGGTGACTCGCTCTGGAATGTTGTCTATAACACTCCTGATGATGGTTATCGTGTTTATCACGAGCTCTGGCTGCGTGTGTATGCAAACATATCTCAAATTGGCAAACTGGTTTTTCTTTGCGGTTGTGCAATTCCGCAACAGTTTGAGGTATGCATGCACGGAGGTTTTTTACAGATATTTTTTATATTGCCATTGTCTATGATGAAAAAGAGCTTGAGAGGCGTATGCGTGTCGGAAGAAATGTGACTGATGAAAACCGGCTGAAAATTTCATTAGAATTCAATCGATGACTAAAAGAAAAGACAGATAAGACAGAGTCTGAAATAATGCTTTTTGATAATTCTAATCTTTCACCTGAGGAATTTGCTGAGATAATTGGCAGATGGATACTCAATATGGAATAACCTTCGCTCTCACAGGCAGAAATACCTGTGAGTTTTTTATTGTATTAAGTGGTCCATTCTGTCACAGACAATGAAAATCCGGAGAGGCCTGGAAACAATATTTAGTTATAATTGCTCCAGAATCAGGATAATGATATAATCGTAGTAAAGAATCAAGGTTCCTGGGCATGAAATTAATATTAAGTATTCCCTGAAGTTTTGCTGCAGGGTTTACAGCATGTATATTTGGAAAATACAATATTATGAAAGACGATAATTTTTCCTTTCAATGCCGGGTTATAGAAAGCAGGGCAATTGCAAAAGATTAATCTAATAAAAACGAAAAGGAGAAGGAAAAGCATGGACTGGAAGTATGAAAAAGGACGTATATACAGTGTTGACGAAAACAATGAGTTGATGGCTGAAACAACCTTTGTTTTTAAAAAAAGCGATGTGATTGATATTAATCGTACTTACGTGCACCCGGAATTAAGGGGACAGGGCCTGGCTGGTAAATTGATGGGGCTCGTTGCTGAATATTTAAGGGAAAATTCATTAAAGGCTACTGCATCGTGTCCATATGCAAATACCTGGCTTAAGAGAAATAGGGAGTCCTATTCTGATATAATATCTGAAGAATTATAGATGTAATGATTGTGTTCAGCTTAAAACTAGGTAAAAAAAGAAATAAAGACCTGGACAAAATTGTGTATAAAATGATGGAAGCATGTATACAGGACCTTGAGGAAAGGGTGAAGGAAATTGATATTTATATCATGGAATATAGATTCATTAAATGCTGCATTAACAAGTACTTTAGAAAGAGCCTAATTATCTAAAAAGGTAGTGGAAACTATCATAGGGCATCAGTCTGAGGTT
>JAAYLO010000028.1 GCA_012521855.1 Halanaerobiaceae bacterium | reverse complement strand
TGAAGAGAAAAGGCGAAGATACAGCTGAGATAATCAGGGAAATGAAAGATGTTTCAAATAAAATTAAAAATTATGATGATAAATTGAAGGGAATAGAGGATGAACTCAATGAGATCTTACTGGGTATTCCCAATATTCCTCATGACAGTGTACCATCAGGGGAAAGTGATAAGGACAATGTAGAGATTTATAGATGGGGTGAGCCACGGAAAGGCAGTTTTGAACTAAAACCACACTGGGAATTGGGAGAGCAACTGGATTTATTAGATTTTGAGCGGGCTGGCAAGGTAACAGGTGCACGGTTTACTTTCCTGAAAAATGATGGTGCCAGGCTGGAAAGAAGTCTGGTAAACTTTATGCTTGATTTACATGTAAAAAAACATGGTTATACAGAGGTGTTTCCTCCCTTTATTGTAAATGCTGATAGTGCTACAGGGACAGGGCAGTTACCCAAGTTTGCAGAAGATATGTTTAAATTGGAAGGGCACAACTTTTATTTGATTCCAACGGCTGAGGTACCTGTTACAAATTTATACCGGGATGAAATCCTGGATGCTGAAAGTTTGCCCATTTATCATACAGCCTATAGTGCCTGCTTTAGATCTGAAGCAGGAGCACATGGCAGAGATACCAGGGGAATTATTAGACAGCATCAGTTTAATAAAGTGGAGCTGGTTAAATTTGTGAAACCTGAAGATTCGTATGAGGAATTGGAGAGCCTGACAAAAGATGCAGAAGAGGTCTTACAGCTATTGGGATTGCCTTATAGAAAAGTAGTATTATGTACAGGAGATTTGACCTTTTCATCTGCAAAGACCTATGATCTTGAAGTCTGGATGCCTGGAGTTGGAGTGTACCGGGAGATTTCTTCCTGCAGCAATTTCGAAGATTTCCAGGCCAGAAGAGCGGGAATAAGGTATAGGCCGGCTCCTGATGCAAAAGCAGAATTTGTACATACATTAAATGGCTCCGGACTGGCAATCGGGAGGACCCTGGCGGCTATCCTGGAAAATTATCAAAATGAAGATGGGAGTATAAGCATTCCGGAGGTTTTATGGGATTATATGGGGAAAAAAGTTATCAGGTAAAAAGACAAAATACAAAATAATTCAACATAAAAAAATAAAATACAGCAAAAAATGTGATTATCCAAAAAATTATTGTTTTTCAGGCAGGGATTCCTGATTTTCCGCAGAAATATATATAGTAGAAAAACATTTTAATAGGCAAAAAGACCTACTAAAGCGTTTTCTGTATAGAAGTGTACTCTTTCCCTGGAGAAATATTTTATGATAGTTAAAAAGGGGGGATTAATAATGGAGGAGAGCCTTAAGAGAGTAAAGTTATTTAAATCACTGAAATGGAAGATTAGTATGGTCCTGGTTTGTATATTGATAGTTGTTCTGGTTTCCATAAGTCTGGTGATTTATTACTCCGCTTCTGGAATAGTTAAAGGCCAGATAGATGAAAAAATAGGACTGCTCAGCGAGAACTATAAAAATAATGTAAACAGCTTAATAAATGGTATAGAAAAACATATGGACAATATTCTGAATGATATTGTTGTGTATGGATATATTGAAATTGTTAATCTTATGTATCCGGGTGTAAATGCAGACAAAGCTGAAATGGAAGATTTTTATTCATCCATGAGCCGGATAAATACATCCCAATATTCTTCCGCAAACCAGCTCAATAGACTGGTTAAACAGCTTGATTTTGCTGAGTTTGCTTATGTAACCCTGGCAGATGGTTTAACCATTATGGACTCCAGAGTCACTTCATATGCTCATGAGGAACTTGCAAAAAAATTGATTCAGGTCTGGTTGGATAGTTCGCTGTATAAAGATATTAGCTTTGGCGAAATCACTATTATTGATGGTAATCCTTATTTTCTGTATAGTAACCCGATTATAGATGAGAAGAACAATAATGTTCTACAGGGTTATATTGTGATCGGGTTTTCTCCTGAACTGATCTATAGCGGGGTACCGGATATTACCAGTGAAGAACAGGGAACATATACACTGGTAAACAATAGTGGTGTAATATTACGGTATAAGGATAGAGAACAGTTCGGGCAGGAAATAACGAACCCCTGGTACCTTGAACAAATAGCATCAGAAAGCGGTTTTAACTCAGAAGAAGTAAATGGACAGTATTTATTGTTTAACAGGGTATCAGATAATCTCGCTCTGGTAGCTGAAATACCCATGAGTACTATTTTGACTCCTGTTCAAAATTTGCGTAACAATATCTTTTATATTTCTTTAATCTTTATGATTATAGGGTTTATAGCAACATTTGTTTTAACTAACAGGACCGTCAGGCCATTAAACGGATTTCTGCAGGCTTTTAATTCCATGAAGAGCGGTAACCTGACTGAAGAAGTTAAACTTGGTGCAAAGTATTTAAAACGGCAGGACGAGATTGGTGTGTTGGCCAATAACTTTAATGATATGGTAGAAGAACTTAGAGAATTGGTTAATGATATCAAATTCCAATCAAATGAGCTGAATGATTCGGCAGAGATTATGAATAATGTGAGCCATGAAGTAGGCTCATTGGCAGAACAGGTAGGAAGTGCAGTTCAAAGGGTTGCAGCAGGAGCCCAGCAACAAATTGCCCAGATTGAAGAGACTCAAAGTAATGTAATAAACTTTAACAGGCAGATAAAAAGAATAGATAATAATTCGAAACAGATTTCTAAAGGGGCTGACAATGTTCTTGAAAGTATCCGTAAAGGAAACCAGTCAGTAAATCATTCCATCAATAAGATAAATAAGGTAAGTGAGGAAACATTACGGGTCTCTAAAATAGTAAGTAATTTGGGTAAAATGTCTCAGGAAATTGGGAATATAATTGATCTTATATACAATATTTCCAACCAGACTAACCTCCTGGCTTTAAATGCTGCCATTGAAGCTGCCCGGGCCGGTCAGGCCGGTCAGGGTTTCAGTGTTGTAGCTGATGAAATAAGGAGTCTTGCTGAACAGTCTTCTGATGCAACAGAAAAAATATCTGAATTGATCAATAGTATCCAGGAAAGTGTTAATGATGCAGTAGAAGTTATGGGACACAATACAGAACTTGTTGCCGAAAGTGTTCAGGCCATAAAAGATACGGATGTAATATTTGCTGAAATTGAGGAAGTTTCAGCTGTATTGCGAAATTCTATCGCCATGGTCGTTGACGGGTTGAGAGAAATGACCAGAGAAAGCCAGCTTGTAGAAGAGGCTATCGATGATATTTCAAAGATCAGCAAGGAATTTGCTGCTGAATCACAGGAAATTGCAGCTTCTTCTGAAGAACAAATTGCTGCTACAGAAGAAATTGTAAGTTCGGCAGAAAGGCTGAAGAGCATGTCTGAAGGCCTCAAGGAAAGTGTTAATAGATTCATCGTTGGATAAAAATATCTATAAAAACCCCTATCTTTTTATAGATAGGGGTTTTTTAGTGTCTTAAGGTAGGCACACAAATCATAGAACCTATAATTAAGTTTTGGGGATTTATACCCGGATTGATATTCAAAATTGCATCTACTGTTGTGTTATATTCCCTGGCAATCCTGTAAAGGGTATCTCCAGGCTTTATGGTATAGGGGATGGTATCTTGAGGACAATTTCCTGGCATTGATATCACCTCAGATATAATACTTTTAGTTTATTGTATTCCTTGAATAAAAAGATGTTAAAGACAATACTTATATTTTTTGAATAGCTGTTTATAAAAATAAGACAAAATAGTAGAAGATGTGGCGAAATAAAATAGTATTTTGCAAATGATAATAGTTATTATTTATCCACAAAATGTGAATATTTTGTGGGTAGAAGGGGTTGTACAATATGAAAAACAGTAATTATGGACATGAACAGTTTTATTTAAACGGCAAATTTATTCCCATACTGGCTATATTTGCCTGCCTTCTCTGGGGGAGTGCTTTCCCGGTCATAAAAATAAGTTATGAAGAATTGAATATTGCCAGTGAGGATATATTCATTAAAACTCTCTTTGCCGGTTACAGGTTTCTGCTGGCTTCACTCTTTTTAGTATTCTGGCGGCTTTTAAGCAAGGGAAATAAATCCATGAGAATGGAAAAAAAGTATCTTCCCTTTCTGACTGGATTGGGACTAATGCAGACAACCCTGCAATATACTTTCTTTTATATAGGTCTTGCCAATACAACAGGAGTAAAAGGATCTATATTGACGACTCTTGGTACTTTTTTACTGTAATAATATCACATTTTCTATATTTAGATGATAAAATCGATAAAAACAAAATACTGGGACTTATTGCTGGATTTACAGGTGTAATAATAATTAACCTGAATAAGGGGAGCTTTAGCTTTAACTTTAAACTACTCGGTGAAGGATTTGTAATTGCTTCTACAGTCACATCAACTATAGCTGCCATTATGGTTAAGTACAGCAGGCATAAAGTAGATAGAATCTTACTTACAGCTTATCAGATGTTTATAGGTTCATTATTTTTAATAATTATATCAAGTTTTGCTGTTAATCCGCTGAGTTTGAATTTTAACTTTAAGGCTTTGTTGTTATTTGTATACCTGGCTTTTATTTCTGCAGCAGCTTTTGGAATCTGGTTTTATTTAATAAAATACAACAGGCTCGGATATATAAGTATCTACAGATTTATTATTCCAATCAGCGGTTCTTTGCTTTCTGCTTTGTTTTTGCCGGAAGAGACTATTGGGGCGAATACAATAATTGCTCTCCTGATGGTATCTTACGGTATCGTTATGATCAACAGGGTTCAGCAGGAAAGACAATTGCATTAACATTGATTAAAAGGATTTTGTAAATTAATATTGAAGTAATATATAGAGTAATAAAAATTTTTCATTATGGATGTGAGGTGTGTATGAGAAGAAAAATAACAATTTATGATATTGCCAGAATATCAGGGTATTCTCCTAAAACCGTATCAAGAGTAATAAACGGAGGAAAAAATGTAAAAGAATCAACATATAAAAGCATAAGAAAAATAATGGAAGAATATAATTATGTGCCTAATATATATGCGAGAAACCTGAATAATAAAACCAATATAAATGTTTTAATATCTGTTCGAAAAACAAGTGAATACTATCCTTT
>JAAYLO010000341.1 GCA_012521855.1 Halanaerobiaceae bacterium | reverse complement strand
TATATCCACTCTTCAGGAATATTGCTATATCCGTAATAGGCCCCTGCCAGTTGTCCGGTAACTGCCCCCACTGTATCTGCATCATCTCCCAGATTCACTGCTGTCAGCACTGCCCCACTGAAGCTATCACTGTGATAAAAGGACCAGAGGGCTGCCTCCAGGGTATGAATGACAAAACCGCCAGAGGAAATCTCCTCTCTCTTCTTCTCACGGTAGCTGCCTTCAGCGATCTCTTTTACTTCCTTTACCAGCTCCAGTTGAACGGCCTTCCCCCTCAGAAGCTCTTCTTTACTCAAAGGCTTTTTGCTCTCATCCAGTTGAAGGGCCTCCTGCAGCAGCCCGCCAAAGAAACGGCAGACATCAACTGCCAGGGGGTTATTATGTGTAGTAAGGGAACTCTGGCCTGAATAATAAACTGCTTTCTCAAAATCATCCCGGTAATACATGGGAACAGGGGCCAGCCTCATCAGGCTGCCATTGCCTGCCGCCCGTTCTCTCTCAGGCGGCAGTTCACCGCTTCTTTCATATTCCCTTAAGGATAGCAGGGTATTTTTCCCCACATCAAAGGCCTTCCCGGTACTGCTCAAATAACCTTCCTTCAGCCATTTCAAGTATTTTTTCATCTGTCCGTGAAGTGAAAAACCCTCCTCCAGCAGGCTCTCTGCCAGGCAGAGGGCCATTGAGGTATCATCAGTCCACTGGCCGGGCTCCAGGCCGGAACGGCCCCCGCCTCTCATCCCGGTAACCTGCTCATAGCTGTCCCTTTCCCTGAATTCCAGGGGAACCCCCAGGGCATCCCCAACAGCCAGTCCCAGCATAGTGCCGGCAAACCTGTCCTCCATTTGCTTTACCTCCCGGTTTCTTATCTTACCTGAAATACTTTCTGAATTAAATTCATACATGATTTTCTACAGATTATAACATAAGCATATTTTATTTTTCTTCCCAATATCCTTCCGGTATATGCTCATGATCACCATTTAAACTGTCTCTTCCATCAGCCCATAAATATACTTCTGCATCTATACTCCCTGTCACTGTCTGTACTTCAACAGTTCTCCTTATGTACATGCCTTTATCTGTTTCGGGACAATAGCCTTCCAGTGCGTCAATGGCTTCTAATTTTTCCCGGGATACCTTATATAACTCACCGTAAACGTCACCTTTTCCTTCTACAATTACCGGATAATATCTTAAAGAATACATGTCATACCCTTTTATTACCCCCGGGCCAAGATATACAGCATCAGTCATGAACCTGTAATTGGTAAAGTCCCTTTTTAAAGAACCATAGATAAATAAGATTGCTTCCTTTTCGCTGTTATTACTTATATCATCTGATTTTAGAGATAAGCTCTCTATATTCCACCCCTTCGAATATATCCCATACTTCCCTGACATCAGCAGTATCCATGGCTTTGTAACCTGCCAAGATATGTCTTAAATATCCTATCTCCGGAATCCCGTAATACCTTTTCTTTTCACCATTTCCGTATAACTGGTCCATTATATAGGTTAGACACTCTGTTTCTTTTCCGTTCTGTTTATCCGTTATAATTACATTCCGCTTCTTGTAGACGTATGGATACCCCTCACAATCATCAAGCTTCTCACAATCTTCCGGATCTGATATACGGTATACTATTCCCTTCACGGAATCACCGGGGCTTTCAATGATATTGGCAACTATTTTACCTCTGTTATTGTTCTGAAAACATAATTTATAACCCTTCAACTCTCCCTCAGATACCTTTTGCGCTGATGGGCATCTCTCCTTTATCCTGTCCTCATCCAGATTACTTC
>JAAYLO010000340.1 GCA_012521855.1 Halanaerobiaceae bacterium | reverse complement strand
TTTATACTATCTGTTCCAATATCAATTACTGTCATATTACTCTTAAAAAACAATCTTCATCACCCCACCTATTAATTTTTCTCCTTTCCATGGTGCAGTTTCATACAACATTAATGAGCAGATAAAAATTAAAACCATAAAATTTTATTAATCCGCAATATCAAATTAATTATTTCCTCACCAAAAAAAATAGAAATGAGGACACCCAGACTGATCAACGGGCCGAAAGGTATCCGGCTCTTTCGCTCTATAATACCGGTAAAAATCAAAATTATTCCAAAGACAGCCCCGATCAGAGAACCGATAAAAATACCCAGAATTGTATACTTCCAGCCAAGGACAGCACCGATAACAGCAGCCAGCTTTACATCACCCATTCCCATGCCTCTCCCCCTGGAGAAAAAGACAAATAAAAACAAAAAACCTGCAGAGACCAGAATACCCAGTAATGATGAAAAAACAGAAATATGATTGAGAAAAAGAGCCATTATGACAGCGATGATTAATGACGGGTATGTAATCTTATTGGGAATTATCTTGTGTTTCAAATCAATAACAGAGACAAGCATGAGTACTGAAACCAGGAATAAATAAACAAAAAACTTCAATGTAAGCCCGAATTTAATATAAAGCAAAACAAAGAAAAGGCCTGTTATGAGTTCAACCAGCGGGTACTGTATGGAAATCTTCCCTCCGCAATACCGGCAGCTGCCCTTAAGGTATAAAAAACTTAAAACAGGAATCAGATCAAGTACTCCAAGTTTTTTCCTGCACTGCGGGCAGTGTGAAGGAGGAAAGACTATGGAGCCGCCTTCAGGGACACGGCAGATTATGACATTATAAAAACTCCCGAACATTAATCCTGTTATGAATAATAGCAGTATTACCATCATATCCCCACCAGTATTAGAATATTGAGATTACCCGGTACCACATAAAGTGGTACCGGGTATCTGCTTAAGCATTAATCAATGATTCTCCAGGCATCAGCATTATTATTGTTTGTAGTAACTACAAGTACGTCATTGGAATCCAGCCTTGCTTCCAGTCCAGTATTATTACCAGTGCCTATCATGTGTATCCTCCAGTCAGATGCAGCTATAGTAGTCACATTGGGGGCTGTTCCTATATTATACGTAGTACCTGGAACGACTATTTCATAATCCCAGCCACTTGGTACATCCGGTACAAAAGCTACAAGTGGGCCAGTTAAGGCATTAGCATTTCTGGCCATTGCAGCAATAGGCTGGTTCCTCTCTGCTTCCAGCATAATAATAGCGGTCTTGATGGTCCCAAGTGTATTTTCTGCTTCTGTCAGCCTGGCTGAAGCTGTCAGGCCTGTCAGCTGTGGTATTGCTACTGCGGCAAGGATACCCAGGATAGCGACAACGATCATCAATTCAATCAGGGTAAAACCCTCTTCACTCCTAAACCCACTAAACATAAATTTATCATCTCCTTTTTTTTATTTTTCTACTAAACACATATTTCCACTACTCCTTGAAAACACATCACCCCCTTTTTAGATTCTTTTCTTTATTTTTATTTTCTTTTTAGAAAAGACTCATCATCGTAAACATCGGCATTACTATGGACAGTACTATAAAGCCTACTACTACTGACAGGAATACAATCATGGCCGGTTCAATGAGGCCGATGCTGGCATCTATGGCATTCTCTACTTCTCTATTATAAAAGGTTGTTATCTTATTTAACATCAGTTCCAGATTACCTGATTCTTCCCCGATCTTGACCATTTGTGTTACCATACTCGGGAAGTAGGGGGAATCACCCAGGGGACGGGAGAGGTTCACCCCTTCCCGGATCTGTCCTCTTGTATCAACAAGAACACTGGAATATACTCTGTTACCGACTACTTCTTCAACTATCTCCAGTGATGACAGCAAATCCACACCACTTCCGAGCAGGATGGCCAGGGTGCTGGAAAACCGTGATATTGCGATCTTCTTGATCATGTTTCCTATAACCGGTATCCTGAGCAGCATATTGTCTATCTTGTATTCACCTTCAGGAGTACTCCGAAAGATCTTGAGAAAGCCAAGCAGTGCGATGATAACCAATAATAATACCCACCAGTATCCTTTTAAAAATTCGCTGGTCCCAATCAATATCTTTGTCGGTCCAGGTAAGTCCCCGCCCAATTCGGCAAACATATTTACAAAAGTCGGGACAACTACCACCAGCAGGAAGATTACAACCAGTACAGCCACTGAGACAACTATGGCCGGATACCGGATAGCTGACTTAATCCTGTTATTTATCTCACCCTGTCTCTCATAATGGGCAGCCAGCTGGTTCAATACCCTGTCAAGGACCCCGCCGGCCTCTCCTGCTCTAACAAGCTGGCAAAAGAGCGGCGGAAATGTCTCCGGGTGTTTTTGCAGTGCTTCAAAAAGGCTTGAGCCTGTTTCGATATCCTCCTGGATATTCCTGATTATTTCCTTTAGTTTCAGGTGTTCGGTCTCCTCATACAAAATGCTTAAAGCCTCTACCAGGCTTATGCCTGCATCAATCATTGCTGCAAACTGGTGGCTGAAGATAGTCAGAGCCTGTGTAGTGACCTTTTTTCTTTTGGCAAAATATTCACCTATATCTGTACTGCCTTCTTTTACTTCTTTTATGGAAGCAACAAAATATCCATTATTCTTCAGTTGTTTTGCAACCATGCTTTCCCGTTCTACTTCAATTCTTCCTGCTACCTTTTCACCACTTCTATTGACTGCCTCATATTCATAGATAGGTGCCACTTCTTCATTCCTCCCTTAGATGCTTATACCCAGTCTTTTCTTGACATAATCAGGATTTGTGCTACGTTTCAGGGCGGTTTCCTTGCTAATCAAGCCTCTTTCATACAATTCACAGAGATAATTATTTAAGACAATCATACCGTGTTTAGCACCGGTCTGGATTACTGTATCCAGCTGGGCACTACTGGTTCCTTCCCTGATAATATTCCTGACGGCAGGTGTTCCAACCAGTACCTCCATGGCTGCGACCATCCCTTCCTTATCAATCCTGGGCAGTAATTGTTGGGCAATTATACCATTCAGACAGGATGCCAGCTGCACCCTTACCTGCTGCTGCTGATGTGCCGGGAAAACATCAATAATTCGGTCAATGGTCTTTGCTGCATCTGTAGTATGTAGTGTTGCCAGGACCAGATGCCCTGTTTCAGCAGCTTCCAGGGCGGTTGCAATGGTCTCCAGGTCACGCATCTCACCAACCAGGATTACGTCAGGGTCCTGCCTCAAAGCTGCCCTGAGGCCTGCGGCAAAACTCTTAGTGTCAAGTCCAACCTCCCGCTGATGAACAATACATTTTTTATGTGTATGCAGATACTCTATGGGGTCTTCCAGTGTCAGGATATGGCATCTTCTGTTTTCATTAATTATATTAACCATGGCAGCCAGTGTTGTTGACTTCCCGCTGCCGGTGGGGCCTGTACACAAAACCATCCCATTCCTCTGTAAAGCTAATTTGGCAATTATATTCGGCAAACCCAGTTGTTCAATAGTGGGAATCTTTGTCGGTATAACCCTTAAAGCCAGACTAATTGTTCCCCTCTGGTAGAAAGCATTTACCCTGAAACGTGTCAGGCCTGGAACACTGTATGAAAAGTCAATTTCTCCGATTTCTTCAAAGGTCTTACACTGTTCTTCTGTCATCAGTTCCCTGATTATTTCGCGCATTTTTTCCATTGTGAGTATCTCTGGATAATCTTCTACTACTTGAAGATCGCCTGTTTTTCTTATGATGGGTTTAGATCTTACAGTCAGATGCAGGTCAGAAACAGAATCATCCTGTACAACCAATTCAAACAGATCAGATAATTCCATTATTTCACCCCTATACCAAGACTCTTACCAATTCCTCATATGATGTCATTCCCTGAATGATTTTGTCTATTCCATCCCCCAGTAGTGTGGTCATTCCCTGTTCCACACAGTATTCTTTAATTTCAGCTTCATTGGCCCCTTTAACTATAAGTTCTTTCACCTTATGGTCAACAACCAGAACCTCATGTACGGCAACACGTCCCTTATAACCGGTGTTATTACATCTCTGGCATTTCATGGGTTTATAGTATGTACCATCTTCAGGCAGATTCCCCAGAACAATCCTTTCATCTTCTGAGGGCTCATATCTCTCTTTACAGCTCTTACAGAGTCTCCTTATTAAACGCTGTGCCACTATACCAATGACTGTTGAGGCAACCAGATATGGTTCAATACCCATATCCACAAGACGTGTTATGGAGCTCGCTGCATCATTGGTATGAAGTGTACTCAAGACCAGATGGCCGGTCAGGGCTGCCCGGACAGCAATCCTGGCTGTCTCTTCATCCCTGATCTCTCCAACCATTACAATATCAGGGTCCTGACGTAAGATAGATCTCAGGGCATTGGCGAAATCAAGCCCGACTTTATGATTAGCCTGAATCTGGTTTATCCCGTGCAACTGGTATTCCACCGGGTCCTCAACTGTGATAATATTTTTTTCCGGTGAATTCAAATAATTCATAGCGGCAAATAGAGTTGTAGATTTACCGCTGCCGGTGGGGCCTGTAACAAGCAATATACCGTGCGGTGTTTCGATCAAATCCCAGAATTTTTTAATATTATTATCACTGAATCCCAGATTCTCCAGTTTAATAAGGCTGGAATCTTTAGTCAAGAGACGTATAACTACCTTTTCTCCGAATACAGTCGGGAGAGTGGAAACACGAAGGTCTACCTTCATATCACCTACATTTACTGCAATACGCCCATCCTGAGGAATTCGTCTTTTTGTTATATCCAGGTCTGCTATAATTTTGATTCTGGAAATCAGGGCAGCCTGGGTATATTTTGGTGTTGTCATAATTTCATTTAGAACACCGTCAATTCTATAACGTACCCTTACTTCTCTTTCCATTGGCTCAATGTGGATATCACTGGCATTCATCTGTATTGCCTGGGTAATGATGTGATTAGTCAGTTTTACAATAGGGGCATCTTCTACCATCTGTTCCAGCTCATCCAGTGCAGGCTCCTCACCGCTGTCATATTCGTAATCATCAAAACCGGCAATGATTTCAGTAGTATCTTCTTCGCCAAAGGAATAAATCTGAACTATAGCCCTGCTTATCTCTTCATTTGTTGCTATCCTGGGCTCAACCTTTAAGCCGGAGGTAATTTCTATATCATCAATGGCAACTATATTTGTAGGATCACTCATTGCTACAAGCAATTTGTCTCCCTTTTTTTCCAGGGCAACTACATTGTATTTTTTTGCAATATGTTCCGGTATGTAGACAGCCAGTTGTGGATTCAGTATAAAATTGTTCAGTTTTACATGTGGTACCCCTAACTGGAACTCCAGAACCTGTATCAGTACATCCGGGCTTATATAACCCAGTTCTACCAGAACTTCACCCAGCTTCTTGCCAGATTTCTTCTGCTCTTTGATAGCATCTTCCAGTTGGGCCTCTGTTATAAAATGAGATTCTACCAACAATTCACCAAGTCTTTTAAATCCTTTTCCAGTCATATAATACACCTTCTAAATTCATGATCTTTTCCACAGTCTTCTACCCGCTTAATTCATACTGTATATTGGTAATTCTCCATATATTGCAAAATTCCTGCTTATTATAGCTATTCTTTTAAAGTTTCTGCCAATAATTTAGTCTATATTTTAGTATTTTTTTAATATCTGTTATTATTCCAATAATTTAAGCCAGTATACACCCCCCCTGCTTCCTGTTATTGCCTATTTAATATATTCTCTCTATATCAGAATACTCCTTCAATTTATTGTATTTTTATTAAATATTTAATATTACTTTATGCTTTTCGCCAATTTTCGCCATTCCTCCGGGTCTATTTCATAGCCTGTCCATAATTTAAAAGATTCAATTCCCTGATATAACAACATCCCCATTCCATTGAGGCAGGCTGCCCCTGCCTTTCCGGCAGCCTTCAGGAGGCTGGTCTCTTCCGGATTATATACCAGGTCCACTACCAGCATATTGCTGTGAAGTGAAGCCGGGTCAATTACCGGCCCTGCATCTGTATCAGGAGCCATTCCAACCGGTGTAGTATCTACCAATAGATCAATTTCTTTCATTAAATCATTATAATATACCGGCTCCAGTGGTCCAGCCTTCAAATAAGCATCAGGATAATCCTCTCTCCATTTTTTAAGCAGTTCTTCTGCCTTTTCGCTGTTTCTATTCAGTAGATATACTGCAGAGGCCCCCTCTGATAAGACAGCAGTACCGGCAGTACTTGCTGTACCCCCGGCCCCTATTATCAATACCTTCTTCCCCTTTATATCAAAATTGCCGTCTTCCCTGATCATTCTGATAAGTCCATCAAAATCCGTATTATATCCCTTCAGCAGCCCTTCATCATTTACTATGGTATTGACTGAACCAATTCTGGCTGCCTGTGGATCAATGCTATCCAGTAAAGCCAGGACCTTTTTTTTGTAGGGGATGGTAACATTTACTCCCCTGAAATTCAGGGCCTTTAATCCTTCTATGGCCTCCCTCAGTCTTTCCTCTTCAACCTGAAAGGGCAGATAGATATAATTTAAGCCCAATTTTTTGATACTGCTGTTATGTAATAAGGGAGAAATTGAATGTCCCAGGGGATAACCCACTAACCCCAATATCCTTGTATTGATATCAAACACTTTGCCACCTCATTTGCAA
>JAAYLO010000339.1 GCA_012521855.1 Halanaerobiaceae bacterium | reverse complement strand
ATGCAATATATGTCATAAAAGCTGCTTTATTCCCTTATTCAATAACCAATACTGATATAAAGACAGTACTCAGAGAAAAAAAGAAAAGCCTCCCGGTAGGCAGGATATATGAAAAATATAGAAATAAAACAGTCAATAAGACAGTAAAACCCCCTGCTGCGAGCTCTTTAGAAGTATTCTTTCCTTTCATGCCAGGACCTCCTTTTTCAGCAGCAAGAAATCAAATCACCGCCCATACATTCACAACAACAGTCACTGCATAAGAGACAGGTGCAAAAATCACAGGCATCACAGTTGTCAGAATCCATATTTCCTCCCCTTGAGCGGTAAGCTGCATTCTGTCTGTGCAAGTTGTTCAGGGTAAAACGGTATTCCGGGTTTGAAGGATCCATGGCCGCTGCCCTGCTTATCTGCTGATACCCCTGGTCATACCAGCCTTTCCTCAGAGAGATAAGACCACTCAGGAAATACCATTCTGCTTCTCCTGTCTGATTTTCTTTCAATAATCTTTCTGCTGCCATGATATTACCCTGATTGATTAAATTTCTGACCCGGGCATAAATACTGCCAGCATGGCCCTGATAGGAGTCATGTCCACGGGAATAATCTCCAGAGTAAGAGCCTTTATTCTTCATAAGGTAATTGTAAGCTTCATTGATTTCTTTCATTTTTTCTTCAGCCAGATCTGATAAAGGGTTGTTGGCATATTTGTCTGGATGGTATTTCCTGGCCAGTTCTTTGTAAGCTCTTCTGATCTCCTCTTCACTTGCTCCTTCTTTGATTCCCAGCACTTCGTAAGGATTTTTCATCTTCATTTCCTCCATTATTCAACTTATTCATCATTACCCGGTATAATCCCTTATATATGATATTATCCAGTATATTCCCAAACCTCTTTATTCCCAGCAATTGATAGCTGTTTGCAAAACTACTCAATGTAAAGGTAAGTGTAAATTCCACCGGCTCTTTTATCCTTTCAAGAAAATCAGCTAAGCCCTCATCTTCCTGATATTTATATTGTAAGAGAAGTGGATTATAGCTGCCGTTTTTTATATCTTCCTCAATATCACTGTAAGCATCCAGGATATAGATCCATCTGCCCAGATTATAGCCCAGATAGGCAAGTATCCTCTCTTCCTTTGTCCCCTTTATATAATCCGGGGTAAATATGTAAGACATAATCTCAGCAAATACATCAGCACTCCTGTCCAGTATTTCATTCCTGTTTTTCTCCAGAAGTGTAAGCCTCTCCAGGCAGGCCTTAAATTGCTGAAACTTATCATTATATTTTTTTCTATTTTTTCTAAAGGGAAAAAAATAGACAGGCAATATGGCCAGGGATTTAAGGGAATGCTCATCCTGCCAGTTATCAAGCAAATTCAAATATACAAAAATGATGCTTAATTCAGCAGCATATTCCAGGTGTTTATTCTTTTTTAAGACAGGTTTTTTCCTGAAGGGATTTGCAATACAGCTCTCCCTGGTTATTTCAGGTTCCTCTTCATCAAGGGCGGTTAATAACAAAGCCAGGAAAGTAAAATCATAACTTAATCCAAACCTGGCCAGTTGATTTGTTGTCTTTCCCAGAGTCTTACAGAGGCCGCAGTATACGGTCTTGAAGAGATTGTATTCTTTTACCTTCAGTTCTTCTTTACAGGGCATTACATATCCAAACAAAAGGTTCCCTCTTTCATAATGTAAAATTACTCCCTCTACTATTTTAAGGTATTGGAAAGGAAAAATCAAATTGCCTTATGTAAAAGATAGTGTCAAGTTTTCTTTGGATTTTAAAAAAAGACTCCTTCTGTTATTAAAATGCCAGGCTTTTTATTGCAGCAAATGCTGCATCTACCTTTCCCCGTCTTAATATTGGCATGACTTCCTT
>JAAYLO010000338.1 GCA_012521855.1 Halanaerobiaceae bacterium | reverse complement strand
TAATTGTTTTTATTACTTTGTAATTATTTCACTTTATGATATGATATCAATTAAAACCATTTATTTTATAAGTTTCTGCTATTGCATATATCTTTATATATAAGAGGAGGCGGTATTTTGAAATGCGTAATTTTTGATATGGATGGTGTTATTATTGATAGTGAACCTATACATGTAAAATTGGAGAAAGAATTGTTGGAAGAATCCGGTGGAGATTACTCAAAAATAAACCACAAAGACTTTATGGGAACTACTGATGTGCATTTTTGGAGTACATTAAAAAAACAATTCAATATAAAATTATCTGTGGAAGATTTAATTAATAAAAAAAGAAAAAGATTTTTAGAAAATCTTGATCAGGTGCCTTTAGTGGACAATGTGCTTGATTTTATGAAAACTTTACGCAATATTGGCTGTAAATTGGGTCTGGCTTCATCCAATAATGAAAAGGCAGTAGAAGCAGTAAGAAATAAATTTGGTCTTTCTGAATATATAGATGTATTTATTAATGGGGAATCTGTTACGAGAGGGAAACCGCACCCAGAAATATTTCTTACTACTGCTAAATATCTGGGACTAAAGCCTGAAGAGTGTTTGGTTATTGAAGATACCAGAAACGGAGTTCGGGCAGCAAAAGCAGCAGGTATGAAATGTGTAGGATTTAAGAATAAAAATTCCGGAGAACAGGATTTATCTGAAGCTGATCTAATAATCAGCAGCTATAAAAATTTGGATATTGAAGATTTGAAAAAAATGTTTAAATAATGGGGGACGGTTCTCTTGTGCTGTTGACAATAACAGATAGCACGGTGGAACCGTCCCCCTGTGTCCTCTTGTGTTCCTTTCAGGATATGATATAATTTTCATATAAAGCAATTATTGTGGAGGGTAATTAAATGGAATTTAAGAAAGCCGTAAATAATTTCAGAAAACATTTAATGGTAGAAAAAGGCTATTCTCCCCTTACTATCAAGGAATATACCCAGGATTTAAAGCTTTTATATAATTATTTAGTAGATAAGTATAATTTTAATAAGGATTTCAGTGTCAAGGAGATTGGAAAACTTGAATTAAGTGATTTTTTGGCTGATATAATTCTGGTTCATGATAATAGTCCTGTAACAAGAAATAGG
Organism: Halanaerobiaceae bacterium; assembly: GCA_012521855.1. Taxonomy (GTDB): domain Bacteria; phylum Bacillota; class Halanaerobiia; order Halanaerobiales; family DTU029; genus JAAYLO01. The sequence continues at coordinate 749 of JAAYLO010000338.1, read as the reverse complement.
AAGCTTTATTCTATCCGTTCTTTTTTTAAATATTTATATAACAATGAACTTATTGATAAAAACCCGACACTTACAATAGAACCCAGTAAAACAGAAATCAGGACAGAACCTATTTATATGAAACTGGCAGAAGCCAGGAGATACATAGAAACAATAGAAAGTCATAATGGTAAAAATAAAATAAGAGACCTGGCCATTGTTAAATTATTCCTGTATGCCGGGCTTCGAGTCTCAGAACTTGTGCAATTGAATCGGGAGAATATTGATTTTACTAATCAGTCTATTAAGTTTATAGGAAAGGGAAATAAAGAAAGGATACTGCCATTACACACTGATGTAATTGATGCTCTTGAAAAATATCTTGTAGAAAGAAAAAGAATAAAGATTGAAAATAGTGCTGATGAAAATGCTCTTTTTCTGTCCATGCAAGGCCGGCGTATAACTGTAAGGTCAATTCAATTGATGGTAAAAAAATATGCTAAATTGTCAGGAATCAAAAATGCAGGCAGTATTACACCGCATAAGTTAAGACACACCTTTGCATCATTATTGTATCACCAGACAAAGGATTTAAAAATATTACAGGAACTTCTCGGTCATTCCAATATATCTACAACACAGATCTATACTCATACAGATATTGAACAGAAAAAACAGGCAATTGATAAAATGCCTGTTTTATAAAAAATATGGTGGTGAGAGACAGAATCGAACTGTCGACACGTGGATTTTCAGTCCACTGCTCTACC
>JAAYLO010000027.1 GCA_012521855.1 Halanaerobiaceae bacterium | reverse complement strand
GATTGGATAGAGGTCCATGCGGGATGGAGTGAATTCTTATGGTTGAGAAAAGCTATATAGTAGAACTGGAGAATGTCTGGCGGATATATGAACAGGGCAGGCGCAGGATTGAAGCTTTAAAAGATATCAGTATCAGGATACCCGCCGGCAAACTCGTGATAATCAAAGGTCCTTCCGGATCAGGGAAGACCACCATTCTGAATATAATGGGCGGGCTGGACCAGCCCAGCTCAGGCCGGGTTTTTTTTCAAGAAAAAGAGTTAAAGGACTATTCTGAGCAGGAATTGACCGTTCTTAGAAGAAAGAAAATCGGCTTTGTCTTTCAGACCTATGGGTTGATACAGAGTTTTACAGCCTATGAGAATGTAGAACTTCCTTTACGGATAAACCATTACAGATGGAGAGAGAGGAGAGACAGGGTCAATAAGTGTCTGGACCTGGTCGGCCTTTCAAAAAGAGCTGATCACCGCATTTTTGAGCTCAGCGGGGGTGAGCAGCAGCGGGTAGGGGTTGCCAGGGCCCTGGTAAATGAACCAGAACTGATCCTTGCTGATGAGCCTACCGGTGAGCTTGACTATAAGATGTCAATGGAAATCATGAAATTGTTCAGGAAACTGGTACACGAACATAAGGTGAGTATCTGTATGGTAACACATGATCCGGCTGTGATGGAATATGGAGATATTATCTATGAAATGGTTGATGGAAAGATTATTAGTGAGGGTGTGATAAAATGAGGTCTGGAAGGACTTTGCTGCTTTTTTTGCTATTCTCAATTTCATTGATGATATTAAGTTCCTGTTCTTTATTCCCGGAAGAAAAGGTGGAGGCCCCTCCGGTATTACTGGACCCGCCTGCACCCAGAATAACTGTAGTTGAGGTAGAAAAAGGCCACATTGCTGAAGAAATTTCCGGACTCGCCCGGGTGGCAGCTGTAAATGAAAAAAACCTTTATTTCAAGAGGGAGGGCAGGGTAACAGATATATATGTCAGTTACGGAGAGATGGTAAAAAAGGGACAGATCCTTGCCAGACTGGAGATTGGTGATATAGAACACCAGCTGAAACTGGCCAGACTGGATCTGGAAAAACTGGAACTGGAAAAAGAGCGGATGTCTTTTCTGCTGGGTACTTCTGTAAGTGAGTATGACCTGCGTTTAAAGGAGATAGATTATAAGAAAGCCCTCCTGAATATAGAGAAACTGGAGAAGATCATAGCTGATTCTACCATCTATGCCCCCTTTGACGGCAAGGTGACTTCATTGACCATGAGGGAAACAAATATGGTCAGTGAATATCAACAGGTGATGACAATTGCTGATTTATCTGAACTGGAATTACAGATGAATGTGGCCCAGAGGGATTTAGGTAAAATTGTCCCGGGTTTAAAGGCCAGGGTAAATATGGGGGGAGGCCAATGGTATGATGCAGTGGTCACAGAGGTCTCCTCACCATCAGCAGAGATAGCACCAGGCCAGCCTGATTTGAGGGTTCATATAGAAATAACCGGCCTGAATAAAATACTTCAGGAAAATAATCTTAAGAATGAAGATATATATAGATTTAATGCCTTATATCAAACAACCATCATCATTCAGGAAAAAGATGATGCCCTTCTTTTACCCCGTTCTGCTATCAGGGAGTATGGAGACAGGACTTTTGTACTGGTAAAGGATGGGGATTATAGGAGGGAAGTGGATGTAAAAACCGGAATAGAGACCCAGACCAGGGTAGAGATCCTGGAAGGCCTGGAGGAAGGCCAGCAGGTTATTACCAGATAGCCGCTAAGGAGGTGTTCTTTTGTCCATTCTCACTGTATTCTGGATGGTTCTGAAGCAAATAATGAAAAACTGGAGACTGGAATTAATACTCCTTTTTGGCGTAATACTGGCTGTAGCTGTATCTTCCTGTATTCCTATTTATACAGAAGGTGTCCTGCAGATGGTCATGATGGACAGGTGGAAGGCAGGCAGCAGCAGCAGTTATCCGCCTGGTGCCATAATGATAAGTGATGAACAGTGGTTTGACTACCATCCCCTCTTGTCTGAAAACCAGTGGCGGGATCAGGAGGAAGCCTTTCAGCAGTATCTGGATCTGGATAAGATGCTGCAGGAATCTGTTCCCGGGATCTTTAATACAGAGCTCCTGCATTTTTCAAAAACCGGCCGTACCAATAAAGAAGCTGTAAGGCCCCTTGATCAGGGGGAAGAACAGAGGAAAAGGTTTCTGGATATCTGTTTTCTGACCGGCCTTGAAGAGAAGACAGACCTGGTCTCCGGCCGTTGGTATACTACCGGGAGTATACAGGACGTGGAGGATATAGTTGAGGTAGTCATAGATGAAAATGCTGCTTATGACATGAATCTCAAACTCAATAATATATATTTGTTCCCGCTCCTTGGAGAAAAATATGAAGAAGACAAGTTCCTGCAATTGAAGGTTGTTGGAATCTTCAGGGTAAACAAGGAAATGTATAACAGCCCGGTCTGGATAGAAAGGCCACCCTTTTCCAGCAGTTTCTTTGTATCTGAAGAAGTCTTCAATGAATTGATCGTAAGAGATGATACCAGGCCGTACAAATATACCTGGTACTGGAATATGGATTACAGGCCGGTCCGTTTTCATCAACTGCCGCGGATGATAGAGAGATTCAACCGGGTGTCAGCAAAGGCTGCCAATATATCCAGTACAGTGAGGTTTACCCAGTCTTCCCTGGCCGGCCTGAAGCCGCTGGTCGAACAGGGAAAATTACTGGAAAGGCTGCTCCTTATCCTGAGCCTGCCGATTCTGGGCATGATATTTTATTATACAATACTGGCAGCCAGTTTGACCATTCAGAAGAGGAGCAATGAAATAGCCCTATTAAGGAGCAGGGGGGCAGGGCTTTTGCAATTGCTGGTGACTTACCTCATAGAATGGGGGACAATAGGTTTTATAGCATTCGTTACCGGTCCCTATATCGGCCTGATAATTGCCCGCCTGATGGGTGCTTCTTCCGGTTTTCTGGAATTTGTGAACAGGGATTACATCCCGGTTATAATCCCGCCAGATACCTATTTCTATGCCCTTTTGACCATTGCTGCTGCTGTCTTAAGCTGTCTCGTACTGGTTATACCTGCAGCAGGAGAGAGTATTGTTTCATACAAGCAAAAGGTGGCCAGGGAGAACAGGAAGCCCGTCTGGCAGAGGTATTATATCGATTTCATATTGCTTATTTTCAGTATATACGGTTACCGGGAACTGAGCAAAGAGATTGCCTCAATACAGAGCGGAGCAACGGCAGGGAGCCAGCTGATGCTGGACCCATTACTCTTTATTATCCCTGTATTATTTATAGCTACTGCCGGTTTACTGTCTTTACGGATTATCCCTCTCATCATCCGGCTGGTTTCGATACTGACAGATACATTGCCGGAAGTGGTTCTCTCGGTTTCATTGAGGCAGTTTTTCAGGAATTCAACACAATATCTGCCCCTGATATTCTTTATCATAATGACTGTATCCCTGGGGATTTACAGTTCATCTATCGCCAGGACTTTAAACCAGAATTTTATAGACAGTATCATGTATAAAAATGGAGCAGAACTCGTCATTTCAGAGAAATGGACCTTTGAGGCCTCCTCATATGGTGCAGAAGGGCAAATGCTTGAGAGTGCTGCCACAGTTTATGAACCTCCTTTTTATATCCATAAGGAGCTGCCCGGTGTACGGGCTGCAGCCCGGGTGATGACGAAAAAGGGTTCTGTCAGTATCGGTAGTTCTATCAGGAGAAACGGCACCATGATGGCCATTGACCCCGTTGATTTTGCAAGGGTTACCTGGTTCAGGGATGACCTGGCTGAAGATCATCTCTATTCATATCTGAACCTGCTCATAAGCGCTGAACAGGCAGCCCTTATCAACAGGGAGTTTTACGAAGGGGCCCGGCTGGAGCTCGGCGACTGGATTACATTCGGTGTCGGAAGAAAGGATATAGATTTTTGCG
>JAAYLO010000337.1 GCA_012521855.1 Halanaerobiaceae bacterium | reverse complement strand
AGAAATCTTTTCAGCAAATTTTCCAAATCCTTTTCCCCCAATTCTCGGCGAGGAAGAACTCTGTTCTGTAATGACAACTCCGTCTCTTTCTAATACGCTGTCCAGAATCCTTAGATACTCACTTGTATCCGTTTTTTCTTCACCATCAGCCTTTATATCCTCTACCAGAGCCTTAATATAATCTATCCCTGCAAACAAAGTATTAATAATATTTTCATCTATTATTAATTCATTATTCCGAACTTTTGACAGAACATTTTCAATTTTATGAGTCAAATCGGTTAAAACAGTAAACCCCATAGTAGCTGACATTCCCTTCATTGAATGGGCAGCTCTGAATACAGCATTTATTATTTCTTCATCTTCCGGGTTTTCTTCCAGTAATAATACATTTTCATTCAGTTGTTGGAGATATTCAGCGGATTCATCAAAAAACATCTGTAGATACTGAGAACTATTATCCAACTTAACAACCCCCTCAAAATAAGAATATTTAGAAAAAGAGCAAATCATTTATTCATTGAACAACCTGCTGATGGCAGCTAACACTCTATCCGGTTTAAAGGGTTTTACGACAAAATCTTTTGCTCCTGCCTGAATTGCATCAATTACCATAGCCTGTTGTCCCATGGCACTACACATAATGATCTTTGCATCTTTATCAATTTCAAGAATTGCCTTGACGGCTTCTATCCCATCCATTTCAGGCATAGTAATATCCATAGTGACGAGATCTGGCCTCAATTCACGGAATAAATCTATTGCATCTCTTCCATTTTCAGCTTCGCCAACAATCTCAAAACCACCATCTACTAATATATTCTTAATCATCATTCTCATAAATGCTGCATCATCTACTACTAATACCCTTTTGCTCATCTATATAGACCCCCCTGGTTATAATGGATTATTTTACTACTATATATATTCGACAATAAATATATAGTTCCTGCAAGTATAAAAAAAAATGTCCTTATTATCATAATAAAAAGGACATTATCTTATGCTCAAGTTAATTTTTTATGACTTAATCTTCTCAAGTTCTTCCAATAAATAGTCATTTAATACCTTAATAAATGTACCTTTCATTCCCAGAGATCTTGATTCAATAACTCCAGCACTCTCAAATTTTCTTAAGGCATTTACAATTACAGATCTGGTAATACCAACCCTGTCTGCAATCTTACTGGCTACAAGCAAGCCTTCTTTCCCATCAAGTTCTTCAAAAATATGCTCGATAGCTTCAAGTTCTGAATAGGACAGCGTATCTATGGCAATCTGTACTGCTGCCTTTTTTCTGGCTTCTTTCTCAATCTTTTCACTCTTTGAACGGAGTATTTCCATTCCTACAACAGTTGCTCCATATTCCCCAAGAATAAGGTCATGGGCAGAAAATTCTTCGCCGTATTTAGCCAGAACCAGTGTCCCCAGTCTGTCTCCGCCACCAATAATCGGAATTATTGTAGTTAATTTATCTTTGAAGAGACATTCATTTTCTTCAGCAAAAACACAATTTTCTCCATCCTGTTTTATATTTGCCACAGTTTCTCTTATTTTTAGCAAATTTTTATTATATTCGGCAGGAAATTCTTTTTTTGCAATTACTTTTTCCTCCATAATATCACATTCAAATTCATCAGAAAAACTATAACCATATATTTTTCCCTGTTTTCCCGCTATATAGACATTAGAGTTAATAGCTTCACTCAAAACATCAGCCATTTCAGAAAAATCTACCGGTCTCCCGCCTGTGCTTTGCAACAACCTGTTTATCATCCGGCTTTTATCCAATAATTCTTCCATCTTAATTACCTCCATTTTATTATTTAGATTCTTATAGTATATATT
>JAAYLO010000336.1 GCA_012521855.1 Halanaerobiaceae bacterium | reverse complement strand
CCTTGAGATCGCCTTTGTTTTCTATAATCTCATGTAATAATTCCGAAAGTTGACTCAGGTATTCCTTAAAAACACTGATAAACAGGTTCATCTTGTTGGTATAGTAATTATATAAAGTACCAACAGCAACCCCTGTTTCATCAGCTATCAGTTTCATGGTGACCTGATTATAACCCCTTGTTGAAAACAAATACAAAGCAGTGTTGTTTATTTTTTCATCCAGGTTCTTGATTATCTTAGGCAAATATTTCACCTCATATTTTGAATTCAAATTCATAATAGCTTATTATACATATTATGTCAAGTCAATTTAAATTTTCGATATATTTTGATTTTTTTAATTCACAGGTGTAAATCCTTTATAATGTAAAAATATAACAGAATTAAATTACAGTATAAAGGTAAATATATAAACAAACCGGATAATGTAAATAGCAAAAACTAATTAGGGGGTATAAAATGTCTACAGTTATTGGTGTTTTTGATGACAAGGGTAGTGCTGAAAGAGCTCTCAGGGAAATAGAAGATCTCGGTTTTACTGAAGAAGAAATATCTCTGGTTGCTAAAGAAGATGAACACGAAGAACAGGAGAGCCCCTATCTGGGCCAAAATCTTACAGATGGTGCTGCAACGGGCGGTACACTGGGAGGACTGGCAGCTATAGCAGCCAGTATAGGAGCCATTACTATACCTGGTATAGGCCCGTTACTGGCTGCCGGCCCAATTGCAGCTGGACTCACCGGTGCTGCCGCAGGCGGTATTGCAGGTAGTCTTGTAGATATGGGAATACCGCAGGATCGGGGAGATTATTATGAAGATGAGGTAAAAAGGGGTAAGATACTGGCAGCTGTTGATCTGATGGATGCAGATGAAGATGAAATTGAGGACATAAGATCTATCTTTATTGATAATGGCGCGAGTGATGTAGAGGTACACTAAATTTATAAAATAATAGGGACTGCCATTTCCGCCGGCAGTCCCTCCCAAAAAACACATGTTTTCAGTTTAGCTCATTCTTCTCAAGAGCTCCTCATCAGAATCCAGTTTTTTTCAGTACTCCAGCCATAACTTCTCAGTGAACCCTCTTTTTTTAGTTCCTCCAGAGTATCCATAACAATACCCGCATCTTCCCTGGACAGGTCCCCAAGGGTATTCAATGTAATCCAGAACAGATTTTGATTGTTTCCGGTTCTTCTGAGGGCTTTATACTGATTGCAAAAGTTTTATCAAATACATACACCAATGTTTTTGTTGAAGAACCCACCGTAAATTTCATCAGAAATATTTTCCGGGAGCAAGGATATACCATTAATCCCGTCAATGTGGAGGATGATGGAATAAATACCGGATAACAGGAAAAAGACAAAGATTGATCGAATTCGCAGAAAGAACAGATCCTGAACCCTTCCCGGGTAATATATGTAGGCACCCTCAGCAAAAATTGTTACCCGGGCCTTAGATTAGGATTTCTGATAGTTCCAGATAGATTACTTAATAGATTTATAGAGTGGAATTTATCAACCCTGAACTCTTTAATCTGAATTGGGAAAAAGCTGTTAACTATAGTGTAAAGATAGATTCTTTTGAAAAGTACAGTATTAATGATAAAGAGAATATGAAAAAGAAAATTGTCCTGGGATATGGAAACCTTGACAATAACGAAATACAGAAAGGAATCAAGAGGTTATATAATTTTGTATATAATAGACAGAACCATTGATACATTTCAAATTTTTACATGTTTTTAAGTGTATTTTTTTAAATATCAGTATAATACTAATAATGTTAAGCTATTGAGGGGAGTTTTATAAATGAGAAAAATTACAGATAGTGAAGTTTTAAGTCTTGTCACCATACTTAAAATGGAGAAAGACGGTTTAGCCTTATCAAAAGCGATGAAGGGATTAATAGAAGACAGGGACCTGAAAAAGCAGGCTGAAGCAGACATCCTGGCAGCAGAAGGCAGAATTAAAGGACTACAGCAATTTATATATGAAAATCAAATTGCCCATATTGAGGAGGTTGAATAAATGAACCTCTTTGGAGAAACAGTACAGAAAAGTACTGATATAAATGATGAAGTTTTGGTAAATAGTATGATCTCATCAGCTATGGCAGGTGCAAATGCATATCTGAATGCTGCTCTAATATCAACGGCTCCTGAGCTTAAAGCAATGTATTCCGCAAGCCTGAATCAATTCCTTCAGGGGCATGCAGCACTTACGGAACTGGCCATAAAAAAGGGCTGGGAGAACCCCTATGATTCTCCTGTCCGGCAATTGAGTACCGTCTATAAAAAAGCAGAATCAACTGTCAGAGATGATGGGTAAATTAAACCACCCTTGCATAAAGGGTGGTTTTTCAATCATCTTTCCGGCCGTATTAAAGCCTTTTTATGATATCCAATCAAATCTTCTCTCCCAAGAATTTTCAGTGCCTTATAGACCAGACCGTAATTCTCCGGATAAGTGTACTGTAATAAAGCACGCTGCATCCTTTTCTCTTCCTCAGTTCTGGGAACATATACTTCTTTCATTGTCCGGGGATCATAGCCTGTATAATACATGGTAGTCGATAAGGTGCCTGGTGTTGGATAAAAATCCTGAACCTGTTCTGGAATATGCTTAATATCCCGCAGATATTCTGCCAGTTCAACGGCAGATTCCAGGGTGCTGCCAGGATGGCTTGATATAAAATATGGAACCAGATATTGTTCTTTTCTGAGCTCTCCATTAATCTCATAAAACTTTTTTCTAAAGGATTCAAAGACAGTATTATCAGGTTTTCCAATCAGATTCAATAACTCTGGAACAACATGCTCGGGTGCCACCTTCAGCAGACCGCTTACATGATGTTCGCAAAGTTCTTTGAAAAAACTGTCATCCGGGTCTGCCATTATATAATCAAACCTCAGTCCTGATCTCACAAAAACCTTTTTAACCCCCTCTTTTTCTCTCAATGATCTCAATATATCCAGATATTCACTGTGATCAACCTTGAGATTTTTACAGGGTACCGGAAAAAGGCACTGCCTTTCTTTGCAGGCCCCTTTTGACAGTTGTTTATTACAGGCAGGCCCCCTGAAATTGGCAGTAGGACCGCCCAGATCATGAATATAACCCTTAAATCCCGGATCCCTGATAATCCTGTCTGCCTCCTCATTGATTGACTCTTTACTCCTACTGGTAACAATCCGTCCCTGGTGAAAGGTAAGGGCACAGAAAGAACATGCTCCATAACAACCCCTGGACATAGTAATACTGTATTTTACTTCTTCTATTGCCGGTACTCCTCCATCTTTTTCATATACCGGATGATAATCTCTCTGGAAAGGTAATGAATAGACCAGATCCAGTCTTTCGGTTTCAAGCGGCAATGCAGGGGGATTCTGAACAAGGTAGCGGTCTCCGTGTTTCTGGATAATTATACTTCCCCTGACAGGATCCTGTTCATTATACTGGACCATAAAGGCCTCAGCATATTTCTTTTTATCTGTCTTTACTTCTTCATATGAATATATTTCCTGATATCCGTATAGCTCATCTTTGTCTTTTACAACAAAACAGGTGCCGGGTATATGCCGTATATACTTAATTTCAAGCCCGCTATCCAGATTTTCAGCAATTTCAACTATCTGTCTTTCTCCCATTCCGTAAACCAGCAGATCTGCCCTGCTGTCAAAAAGTATAGAACGCCTGACTTTATCGTCCCAGTAATCATAATGAGCAAATCTACGGAGGCTTGCTTCAATACCCCCCAGGATTATCGGAATATCATGATAGGATTCCCTCAATCTATTGCAATAGACAATAGTGGCTCTATCCGGTCTTTTTCCCGCTTTTCCAGCTGGAGAATAGGCATCAGTCCTTCTTCTCCTTTTATTGACAGTATAATTACTCACCATTGAATCCATATTGCCTGCTGTAACCAGAAAAGCCAGACGGGGTTTTCCCAGTTTCATAAAATCACCCTTTGATTTCCAGTCAGGCTGAGCAATTATACCTACCCTGTAACCGGCATCTTCCAGAACCCTGCCAATAACTGCTGTTCCAAATGAAGGGTGGTCAATATAGGAATCACCTGAAATGATAATAAAATCAAGCTGTTCCCAGCCCCTCTTTCTCATATCATCTTTACTGATCACCATAAACTGGTCTCTATTTGTCATCTTTTTACCACCATATATCTAAAATTCTATCATTGATTCTGTACTATCTTAGTATAACATATTAATGTTCTCTATTGAAATATATATCAATAAGTAATATTATTAATATAGTTATAAATCCACAACAATATCCTGGATATATATTGAAATTACGAAAGGGTGAGGTAAAGTGAATTTGTTTGATATGCCTTTGGAGAAAATGTGGGAATACAAACCTGAGCTGAGCAGAAATGAAGATTTTAACTCATTCTGGAAAGAAACCATTGCTGACTCAAGGAAACAGGAACTGAATGTAGAGATAAAAGCCGTTGAATATCCTGTTGAAGAGGTAAGGGTTTATGATCTTTATTATGACGGTTTTAAAAATTCCCGGATTTACGGCAGATACATACTTCCAGGAGATGCTTCGCCTGATAATCAGGTCCCTGCAGTTATTATGTTTCATGGTTATAATTACAACAATATTGTTATCAGTAATATATTACATTATTCATTAATGGGATATGCTGTCTTATTACTGGATGTGCGGGGCCAGAATCCACAGAGTCCTGATCATAATCATTATGAAAACGGCGGGCCGGCAGGATGGATGACAAAGGGTATTCTTAATCCCTATAACTATTATTACAGATTTGTCTATATGGACTGTGTCAGGGCAGTAGACGTAATCAAAAGCAGGGAAGAAATTGATAATAATAGAATAACTGTGGAAGGCGGCAGCCAGGGTGGCGGCTTATCACTTGCTGTCAGCGCCTTATCAGAAGATGTTAGAGTAGTATTAGCCGATATCCCCTATCTCTGTCACTTCAGAAGAGCAATTGAACTCTATAATGGAAGCCCCTATAGTGAAATATATCATTATTTCAAAATCCATGACAGCCTTCACAGGACAGAAGAACAGGTATACAAAACCCTGAGTTATTTTGATTGTATGAATCTGGCTCCTATGATCAAGGCAGATGTGCTGATAAGTGTAGGGCTCGAAGACACAGTATGTCCTCCTTCAACTGCCTTTGCTGTATATAACCACCTTGATACAGAAAAAGAAATCAGGATTTATCCTGAATATGGCCACGGAGGTTTTAACCAGCATAATGAAGAAAAACTGTTGTTTTTGAAAAAGAGGTTTGGCTAAAACAGTTCCCTTTTTATTCAGGGTAGTTTACTTAGGATTGGCCGGTTCTACATTAACCTTATTTCCCTTTATATAATTATCATTCATTATCTGCAGCACTCGTTGAGCACTGTCATGTGGAACCTCTACAAAAGTAAATCTATCATAGACATCGATGGTCCCTATTAATCTTCCTTCTAAACCAGTCTCACCAGCAATTGCGGCAAGAATATTCCCGGGACCTATTTTGTCTTTTTTACCGATATTGATAAATAAGCGGACCATTCCTGGTTCAGCACCAGTATCTCCAAAATTTTCTTTTTCTGTTTGTTTCTGTCCTTCTTCATTAAGTCCCATTTTCATTAATGCTGCAGCAACTTCAATTGATGTATAATTATTATTCTCCACTAAATCTTCTATTATTTTTTTATAACCGGCCAGATTATTATTCTCTATATAGTCTGTTATTTTCGCTGTAAATTGCTCTATTTTTGCTTCCTGTACATCATTGATTGAAGGTACATTCTGACGACGAATTTTTGTTCCCGTGTATTTCTGTATATCACCTAGTTTATAAATATCTTTACCAACCATAAAAGTAAAAGCTTTTCCCGCATTTCCTGCCCGGCCTGTCCTGCCTATTCTATGGACATAGTTTTCGGTACTCTGAGGCAAATCATAATTAAAGACTGCCTCAACGCCCTCAACATCAATCCCGCGAGCAGCCACATCAGTGGCAACAAGGTATTCGATTATACCATTTCTGAATTTATCCATAACCCTGTCCCTTTGAAGCTGGTTGAGGTCACCATGAATAGCATCTGCCAGATATCCCCTGGCTTGCAGCTGTAAAGTTAATTCATCAACCATTTTCCTTGTATTACAGAATATCAGGGCCTTTTGAGGTGTATTTAAATCCAGCAGCCGTGTTAATGTATTTAACTTATCAGCTCGTCGAACTTCATAATAGTATTGTTCTATTCCTGGTACAGTTAGTTTTTTATGAGTAATTTTAATGAACTCTGGATTGTTTTGATATTTTCTGCCCAGTTGAAGAATTGTATCTGGTATTGTTGCTGAGAAAAACAAAGTCTGTCTATCTCTCGAAATGCCCTTTAGTATTGTTTCAATATCATCTATAAATCCCATATCCAGCATTACATCTACTTCATCCAGAACAAGTAGTTTTATATGTGTTTTTTTGATAGTCCCTCTACGCATATGGTCAATAACCCTGCCGGGAGTACCAATAACAACCTGAACACCCTTTTTTAACGCATTTATCTGTCTATTAATGGGCTGGCCGCCATAAACAGGGAGAGTCCTTACATTTTGTTTGTATTTTGAAAGCCATTTTATTTCTTCTGCTACCTGTATAGCCAGTTCCCTTGTTGGACAGAGTATAATAGCCTGTAGATGCTTATCTTCAGGATTAATTTTCTCCAAAAGGGGAATCCCAAAAGAAGCTGTTTTACCAGTCCCGGTCTGGGCCTGTCCTATAACATCCTTTCCCTCCAGTATAAGAGGTATTACCGCAGCCTGAATAGGTGTAGCCTCCTCAAAACCCATATCTTCAATCGCTTTTAAAATCTCATTTGAGAGATTTAAATTTTCAAACTTGATTGTTTTCATTTAGTTTACCACTTTCCTTTT
>JAAYLO010000335.1 GCA_012521855.1 Halanaerobiaceae bacterium | reverse complement strand
TTTAATTTTTCATGGGACAATTCCATTCTTCCTGTACCCCCTCAACATCCACCCTGTAGCTCAAATAAATATATTATATTCTAAACACAATTTCTTCATCAGGTTCTATTTAATATTTAATAAATTCCCTTATCTCTTTATAAGTAATTTTAACATCAAGCAGCACTTAAATCAATGTAACTATCATCTATTATTCTATTTTTTATACTGCTACTTTTGCTGTATTCCACTTTATCATGACATAGTCTTTTATAATATAGTGAATAATTTTATATGAAATAATAAAAAGCCAGTTCAACTCATTTTACAGCTAAACCGGCTATGTATAACTTTACCCGCATATTTCTTTCCAGCGTATTGACTATAAATCAAGTGGAGTTTTATATATCCTTATAAAAAATTATCTCTGTACTGCAATCAGGAAACTTTTCTCTGGATTTTGGCAAAAACAAACTCAAAAAATTACAGCTACTATCCAGGTTATCCTGGAATATTGACGAAGCAATAGAAGCTATCCCATATTCCATAGAACAATTAAACAACAATGATCCTGCCAGTTTTGTTTATAACATACTAAAGAAAGGTGAAATAATCTATGATAATACTTCAAAACATAAAACCTTACATAAATTAGCACCTGTTTATATGCATACCGCTGGCAACATAGCCCCAGGCCTCTCTCCATATATATATATGTACTATTAATGATTAGAAACAGGAACATAATCATAAGGCTTAATCCTGACACTTTAATAAATTTTTTCACTATTTTAATTCCCCTTTCATTGAAATATAATTTACCCTCAGAGATTATATCACCATTTTTATTAACTACTACCGCTCCTATAGGAAATGAGCCATGACAATAAGTCTCCCAGGCTATTTCAAAACATCTTTTCCATGGTTTTTCTAGTCTTTCCCACATCAACATCATATCACCACCCCATTAAGAAAACAGGATATTAAGATATTAAATCACCAATCTATATAAATACTACTTTGCCACCTTTTCATTGAACCAATTTACCATATCATTAATTACACGCTCAAAGTCCCCGCCTAAATCATGACCTTTCCCCTCATATTCAATATAATACAAGTTGCTTTTACCTGTTTTCTCAAATTCTTCTTTTACAAACCTTGAGCTCTCAACCGGTGACATTATGTCTTCACTGCCATGAATCATTAATATCGGGATATCTATTTGCACCAGGTCTTCCAGAGGACGGTAAAACATAAAACTAGACCACCTATTATAGGGATGGCCCAGATAACCTTTTGTAATGGAATAAGGGTCTGCCTTTATATCTCTTGCCACCTCTTCGATAAGATCTAACCTCATCTTATATCCTTCCGGGTAAGGTAAATCCTTATCTTTAAGTATCCTGAACATTTCATATTGGGAAAGCCCGCCAACGGATAGAATAGCCAGGCCCGCTATTTCAAAATCATCTTTTAAACTTAAATATAAGGGTGGGAGGATATAACCTCCTTCTGAATGACCAACCAATAACACCCGCTGATAAGGATTATTACCCAGATAATCTGCAATTGCTGTTTTTGCTGTTTGAACCCTTTGCTCAAGGGTATAATCCTTTATTATTTTTATATCATTCTCATAATTTTTTCCAGTCTCCATATTTTTCTTTTCTGGAACTAAGAGATCAAATTCTGACAGCAGGAGCTTGTGCAATTCATAGGCAAGTGATACAGTTTTCCACCTTCCATCTTCTTTTAAGCCTAATACCGAGGAATAACCACTGCCATTAATATATATAATCAGGTCTTCCTTATTTTCCGTATCATTTTTAAAGGTATAGTATTTAATAAAATCCTCTCCCTGTCTGATGGTATAGGTTTTCATGTTTTTATACCCTTCACATCCTGTAATTATGAGCGATAATATGAGCAAAAATGTTACTACAGCAATCTTTTTTCTAATCATTATATACACTCCCTGCTTTTTATATTTTTTGAATAACCTTTTTTATATTTCTGGACTTGTTCTTCCGTTAAACTTCCCGGCTGCTGAAAGGTACAAGATCGGACTCTTTGTCCGTAAAATATGCCTTCATCCTCTGGTTCCAATAGGCATAATCAAGCTGGGGGATTATAATGAAAAACAGCGGGCTTAATAATCCCAGTATAGGTATAACCATATATCCCAGAGCCTCATTAAATAATACCAGTATAGGTAACAACAAAACTTCCAGGGCCAGAAAGGATAGTAAGGCCGGGATGGTCAGGGCTGTTTTTTTATTTTGATAATCCCTGTAATAGATAAATATTACGGCTGCCAGGGCAAAAGCTAAAGGCCAGGTAAATATGTAACTTGCACCAGGCAGGAAAAGTCCTGTTATTAGAGCAAATATGTAAAACCAGATTACGGAGGCAATTGTCAGATGATTTAACTCAAATCTTTTCCTCAATAATATATACAATAAATATAGTAATAGAAATTCTGCTGCCACAAAGACAGTAAATAATTCAGTGCTATAATAAAGGTATTTTGTTAAGTTAAATTCATGATAATAATACTCATATGCCGGTATCTCCAGGATGAATTTTGCTATTTGCCAGAGAATATAGTTTAAGGATATACTTAGTGGTATAAACAAGGCCAGCCAGGAAAAATGAATGGCCAGACTTTTAAATATAATTATATTTTTATTTATAACCCTTATTAAAAGAATTAACAAGAAAGCTGTTAATAAAATCAGTAAGGGTATAACCATTTTAACCGGATAATGGACAAGAATAATGTGTACTTGCTACAAGACCCAGTTCAGCTATTTCCCGCATAAGATAATCACGGACCTTCTGGTTTTCAACACTCCCCGCAGGATGTGCCTCTGATGCAATTACTTCTAAATGCCTCCAGGCACTTTCTGCCGAAAATTCTTTTGAGGATAATTCCAGGGGTTTAACTGCCGGAGTGTTCAAATTAGATAATGAAAGCATCACCGTTATTGTGATAATTACTAATAATATGATTAACCTGATATATTTTTTTTATTTTCAATGAACTCTTCAGTCATGCAAATTATCTACTCCTTTCTCCCGTCTGTAACTGCAAATATTATATCTTTTTTTCCCATAATTGGCTTTTTTCCCTCTTATTATACCATATGCCTCCAGAAAAAAGCCAGTAATGTCAGAATAATAGTTTTTCAAAAAATTTTACCATCCTGTTCTGCACATGGCAATATGTTAATTGTATTATGCTATTTTTCCTCTTTTGTCAAACAATTGTTTGTCTTATTCATAAAAAAAGCCCTGATAAAGGGCTCAGGGGTGTTCGCATTTTCAGTATTACCTGCTGCTCAAAACTTTCCTCTCATAATCCTTCACTTCTACTAACCATTCTTCAGCAATAGGTACATTATTTATATAACAATAGTAATTCCAGACCGCCTGCCATGGATAGGATTTCAATTCTTCCAGTATGGCCAGTCTTGTAGTAAAATCACCTTCCAGTTCAGTTTCTTTAAGCTTTTCAGTAGGCTCCAGCAAAGAAATCAACAAAGCCTTCAGCATATTTCTGGTCCCGATAACCCAGGCAGCCACCCTGTTGATGCTGGCATCAAAGAAATCCAGGCCGATATGTACCCTGTCCAGAAAGCCTGGTCTTACTATTTCCTGGGCAATAGCCTGTAATTCATCATCAAGTATCACAACATGGTCACTATCCCACCTGACCGGCCGGCTTACATGGAGTAAGAGTCTATCCATAAATAAAAGACAGGCAGAAATCTTATTGGAAATCACTTCAGTAGGATGAAAATGTCCTGCATCAAGGCAGAGCATTATATCATTTTCCAGTGCATAGGCCAGATAAAACTCATTTGAACCCACAACATAACTCTCAGAGCCTATACCGAACAACTTGCTCTCAACAGCATCAAGGTTAAATTTTTTATCGATTTTCTCTGCAAGTATTTCATCAAGGGATTCTTTCAGTCTCTCCCTCGGAGTATATCTATCAACAGGGATATCTTTATATCCATCAGGTATCCAGATATTTGTTACTGCAGGGGTCCCCAGTTCTCTCCCGAAATATTCCCCGATCTTCCTGGCACGTTTACAGTGCTCTATCCAGAATTCCCTTATCACCTGATCAGGATGGCTGAGAGTCAGGCCGTCATCAGCTGCCTCATGTGAAAAAAGGGTAGGGTTAAAATCAAGGCCCATACCCCGTTCCTTTGCCCATTCTACCCAGTTCTGATAATGCTCAGGCTCAATCTCATCCCGGTCAATTTTTTCAGCTCCTGTTTCAAGATAAATAGCATGAAGATTCAAACGGTGCTTACCGGGAATCAAAGAAAAGGCCATATCCAGATCCTGGCGCAATTCATCTGCTGTTCTGGCTTTTCCGGGGTAATTACCCGTTGCCTGTATACCGCCGCTTAATGCCCTGTCCGGGTTCTCAAAACCTCTTACATCATCACCCTGCCAGCAGTGAACAGATATTGCAATCTTATTTAGTATTTCCAATACCTGATCAGTATCAATCCCCCATTCAGCATACTGATCCCTGGCCAGCTGATAAAGCTGTCTTAAATTCTTTTCAGTATAATAACTCATTCTCCTCCCCCTCAATTGATTATTCACAGAGATAGAGCCTTCCCTATATATTTTTTGACGGTAAATACTCTTTTAAATCAATGGACTTCTTCAGCAGCTCTCTCCCTTCCTGAAGGTCCTTTATTTCACCAAAACCCATCAACTGTACAAGGGCATTGCCACAGGCTGTTGCTTCAACAGGACCAGCCAGGACCCGGCAACCAGTAATGTCTGCAATATATTGGCATAAGAGCTCTGCCTTTATTCCGCCGCCAACCATATTGATAGTTTCAATCTCTGTATCAGTAAACCTTTCCAGGGAGTTTATCACCTGATCACAGCTGAAAGCCAGGCTTTCATATATCCCCCTGGCTACCTCCCCAATAGATTCCGGCACAGCCTGCCCGGACTTACGGCAGTACTCCCTGATGGTATCAGGCATATTTGCCGGGTTTGTAAAGACAGGATCATCAGGGTCCAGTCTATACAGGAAAGGCTTTGCCATTCTTGCTGCCTCACTTATATCGGAATAGCTCAAATTCCTGCCTTCCCGGTCCCAGATCCTTTTGCACTCCTGAATCAGCCACAGACCCGTTATATTTTTCAGGAACCTGATCCTGTTATCCACACCCAGTTCATTGGTAAAATTCTCTTCAAGGGACCTGTCATTAATTATCGGTTTATTCAGCTCCATTCCCAGTAATAACCAGGTACCGCTTGATATATAAACACTCTTTTCATCATTTAATGGTGTTGCAGCAACTGCAGAGGCTGTATCATGACTTCCTACAGCCATGACTGAAAACTCTCCTTTTACTCCACATTCCTCTCTTATCTCCGGGAGCAGGTCCCCGATGATATTGCCTGGATAGATGATTTCTTCTACAAGCCCTCTAGGAATATCCAGTTTCTCAAAAAGCCTGTCTGCCCACTTTAATTTAACAGGATTATATAGCTGTGAAGTGGAAGCAATGGTCTGTTCATTATATTTTTTTCCTGTCAAAAAGTAGTTGATAAGATCAGGGATAAAGAGCAATGAATCCCCATTCTCCAGTATCCAGGGGCGGGTTTTTTTATCAGCATATAATTGGAAAATGGTATTGAAATTCATAAACTGGATTCCCGTTTCCAGGTATATTTCTTCCCTGCCGGCTTTTTCAAAAACCTCTTCAGGAATTCCCCCGGTCCTCTTATCCCTGTAGTGAAATGGTAATGACATCAATCTACCCTGTTTATCGAGAAGGCCGTAGTCAACACCCCAGCTATCAATCCCCAGGCTTGCAAGGGCCCCATCAGTTATTTTAACTGCTTTTTTTATACCTGTCTTTATTTCCTGAAAGAGGTGAATAATATCCCAGTGGAAATTCCCGTTTAAATACTCTCCGCCATTGGCAAATTTATGTATTTCTTCAAAGCTCAAGCTTTCACCATCAAAAGATGCCAGTATTGTTTTGCCATTAGAAGCACCCACATCACAGGCAAGTAAATTCAGCTGAGCCAATTCCTCATCACCCCTGTATTTTACTTGTCATTACAGTCTGCTGGATGTCTGCCCTTTATTCCCATCTTTTTCCTGACACTGTACAGCTTTTTTACATTATCAGAAGAAATCTCATTGACCTTACCAAGGAGCCTGGCAGTAAGGTTAATTTTTGCAGCCAGCTCAATGTTCTCCATCTTGAAATAGGCATTATACAGATCTGTACCAACTGTAAG
>JAAYLO010000334.1 GCA_012521855.1 Halanaerobiaceae bacterium | reverse complement strand
CAGAAGCAGTAAGTCCAAGCTCATTGTAGATATCTTCTTTAATTTTTTTCCCGATTTCAATAGAGCTGCCAAAAAGACGGTGACAGCCTGTTAAGTCAAGAAAAGCCTCATCAATAGATACCCTTTCTACTAATGGTGTGTATTTCAGAAAAATATTAAATATCTTTTCAGATATTTCACTATACCGTTCATACCTCCCGGGGAGAAAAATACCATCAGGACATAATCTCCTCGCTTCAGCAATGGGCATGGCAGAATGGACGCCATATATTCTGGCTTCATATGAAGCAGTTGAAACCACGCCTCTTTTATCTAAATTCCCGCCGACAATAACCGGCTTCCCCTTTAGCTCAGGCCGGTCATTCTGTTCTACAGCAGCGAAAAAAGCATCCATATCTACATGCATAATATTAAGTGACATAGATATTTCTCCCCTATATCATCATTTCGTATAGGACTCCCATTCCAGAGCCAGTTTTACCAGTTTATCTATTAATTCACTATAAGTAACCCCTGTCGCCTCCCACATCCTGGCATACATACTGTAACACGTAAAACCGGGAATAGTATTTATTTCATTGACCAATACCTCTTCTTGATCAGTAACAAAGAAATCAACTCTGGCAAAACCCCTGGCACCAATAGCCCTAAATGCTGATACAGCCAGTCTTCTGATCTCCTCTACAATACTGTCTTTCAATTCTGCCGGAATTATCAGTTTTGTAGCACTATCCTTATATTTTGCTGTATAATCATAAAACTCATGAAAAGACTTTATTTCTCCAGGTAAGGAGGCAGATATATCTATATTTCCGTAAACCGAACATTCAATTTCCCTGCCTGGAATAAATTCTTCTATAATAACTTTATGATCATATTTAAAGGCTTCCTCAAGTGCTTCCGGGAGTAACTCAGCTTTATTAACCTTTGAAATTCCGATACTGGAACCCAGATTGGCAGGCTTAACAAAACAGGGCCACAATATATCATGATTGATGGCGGCGATAAGTTCCTCCAGGCCCTTTTCTTTCTCATATTTATGGAAGACCTTATAATCTGCCTGAGGAATTCCATGAAATGCAAAGAGATTTTTCATTACTTCTTTATCCATGCCTATTGCTGAATCTAGTACTCCTGCCCCCACATAAGGTATATCGAGCATTTCGAAAAGGCCCTGAATTCGTCCGTCTTCACCATATGGACCATGCAGGACAGGAAATACCAGATCCAGTTCTGTTTCCATAAAAGGCCTTATGCTTAGAGCTATGGGGCCGTCATGATCCTCCGGTACCCTGGAAATACTCTCATCAATGAGTATCTTCAGCGAACTGTCAGGATCAAGCCAGTAACCTTTTTTTGAAACCGCAAAGGGAATTATATCATATTTCTCCTTATCTGCTGCATTAAAAACTGACCTGGCTGACATTACTGAAATTTCATGTTCTTCTGACCTTCCTCCAAAGACAAGACCCATCCTGATTTTACTCATTTAGTAAACTCCTTTCTCTTTGCCTGACAATACTTAGAAATAGTGTAAGCCCATGAGGATTGTTTTCCATGGAAGCTTACAATATTAATATGGGGTATGGGCTAATTATATTCTACCCTTTATGGGTAAAATAATCTAAGATTATCATAATCCATCAAGAAAACCTTGACATTCTTTATTCTCCCTGTTAAAATTATAATAGTAATAATTATTATTTAGAAAAGAGGCTTTTCTATAAAATGGTAAAACACAGATTGTCAAAACAGCGTAAGGTTATTCTGGAAGTATTACGAAATACTAAGGCACACCCTACTGCTGACTGGATATATGAACAGGTCAAAAAAGAAATTCCCAATATAAGCCTTGGAACAATATACCGGAATCTTAATCTTCTTTATGAAAGGGGAGAAATAAGTGTTCTGAATTTCGGTAGTTCCTACAGCAGATTTGATGGAAACCCGGAACATCATTATCATTTCAAGTGTAAAAACTGTGAAAATATTTTTGACCTGGATATTCCGGTAAATGAAAATATCAATCAGGCAATAACTGATAAAACACCTTATCTGGTGGATAGCCACCGGATAGAATTTTATGGATTGTGTCCTCAGTGCCAGAAAAAATCCTGAGTTATCACAAACCCCACAAAACAAATTGTGGGTTTTTTTATTCTAATCTGCTTATTTCATTCAATGTTTTGATTTTTCTCTAATTCCTTTCTGGCCAGGCTATCTGCTCTTTCATTATATTCATCTCCGGAATGACCTTTTATCTTGACATACTCCAGCTCATATTTAGATATCAGGACATCTAATTCTTTCCACAAATCCTGATTTTTCACTTTCTTATTTGCTGTGGTTTTCCAGTCCTTTTCTTTCCAGCCTTTTATCCATTCCTCTAATCCCTGTAAGACATAATTAGAATCAGAATACAGGTAAACCTTAGAGCCCTCAGGTATTTTTTTCAGCCCTTCTATTACTGCCTTAAGTTCCATTCTATTATTGGTAGTCTCTGCTTCATAACCACTGATAACAGACTCATTACCATCCTGAATAATAATAGCAGCATAAGCACCAGGACCAGGATTTCCTGAACAGGCTCCATCTGTATATAATAAATAAAAATTGTTTTTATCAAATAAATTACCATCATATTTTACAGCACTCTTCATATATAACTCCTTATTTAACTATACCGATTCTCTTTGGAGGCCAGATTCTAAGCAGCATTCTGCCTATCAGCCTCTTTTCTGATACAAATCCCCAGTAACGTGAGTCTTTACTATTTATTGAGTTATCTCCCAGGACAAAATAATAATCGGAATCAAGTTCTACAGTATTACCTTTGATTAATTCGTATAAAACCTCTCTATCGTAGATCGGCCCGGTCAGAATATTGCCATTCAGCAAAAACTGAGCTCCACGGATCTCTATGTCATCCAGCAACTCAGAGTTGTCCTCAATCTTATCTCTAAGATAATCCAGTGAAACTAATCTGCCATTTAAAAGAAATATACCATCTTCCAGTTTTATATAATCACCCTTTTGAGGAACCTTCCAGGTATTATTGCCTATAAGGGTATTGTCATTATAATAAATAACTCCATTATCATATTTCTGGTTATTTATATATACAGTATTATTTTTTATCTGCACATATTCACCTGGTAAGCCAATCAGGCGTTTTGTATATCTCTCTTTATTATTAATGGGCTCTTTAAAGACTATGATTTCACCTCTCTCAGGAGCCCTGAATTTGTAAGAGACCTTCTCTGCAAAAAACCTTTCCCCGGGAATTATCGTAGGATACATGGAGCCTGTTGGTACAGTATAATTACCGATATAGAAGACAACCAGAAGCAAAAATATGATAAAAGCCAGGAATATTGTCTGAAACCAGTCAATAATACCTGTTAAAATCTTTCTGTTTTTCTTATTAAGATTATACTTATTAAATATCTTCTCCAGTAAGGGTTCTTTCCATTTAGCTAATTTTTTATCTACATAATTTTCATTTGCAAATAAAAACAAAACAATACCGATTGACAATAGAATATAAAATATTCCATATAGAAT
>JAAYLO010000333.1 GCA_012521855.1 Halanaerobiaceae bacterium | reverse complement strand
TATTTATCACACCATATATCATAGATGTTGAGAATAAAGCTGAAGAGTTTGCTGAAATTGAGGAAGAAAGGCCGCTGCCAGCTGAGACTGAAAAACTGGCAGTGAACAGGGTGAATCCGGAAGAGAAGGTGGAAAAGCCAGATAAGCTGCAGGAAGAGAAGGCAGCTGTTCCGGTAGATGATAAGCATATAAACCCGTCAGTGGAAGAAAAGACAGCTGTAGAAAAGGAGAAACAGCTCCCGGTGTCTGCAGCTGATAAAAATCCGGAAAAAGAATTGCAATTATTGACACTGGATGAGATCAGAGAGGTAGTAAAACTGCGCGAGCCCGGCTCGAGGCCTAAGGATACAGCTGCTAATAAAAAAGCGGAGATTATAGTGCCTCTAGAAAATAAAGAGCCGTCTAAAGGAATTGTTGTAGAAGAACAGTATGCTGAAGAAAAAAAGGAGACAACGGAATATGAAGCCGGCAGCACAAAACCAGCAATAGATCTGGGTAAATACTATCTGTTCAGCTATGAGTTGACAAAGGAAATTACTATTAAAGAACTGGCGGAGCTCTTTAATGTCCAGGAGGAATTGATTCAGGAAGCAAATAAAGGACGGAGCTTTTCAGTCGGCTCATCTATATACATCCCTGTAGATGAGTCCAGGATATATATTATCAACAAAGGAGATACCCTCTGGAAGATACACAAAATGTTTAATGTGGAAATTGAGGATATAAAGAAACTTAATAATATTATTGATGAGACCAATATATCAGTAGGGACAGCAATAGTAATACCTCAATAAGTTAATAAAAAAAAAACTCCTGGTCCATAGATTATGTGACCAGGAGGTAATTATTATTTATTACCAATTCCTGTTGAAAATAAATGTAAAGTATTATATAATATATATACAAAGAAGAAATATATCCCAAATTGTATACCTGCTTTAATTAAAAGAACAGCTGAAATTTTCTGTATTTTCATAATTAAGATTTTATGAAAGGAAAGACTTATATGAAAAAGAGGGTGAGATTTTTTAAAAAGGAAGAGGGCTTTACTATATTGGAAGTTGTTGTGTCTATTGTTTTTCTAGGGGCAATTGTAGTATCTTTTTTCTCAGCCTTTACGATGATGATAAACATACGGATGTACAATGAGTCCCGGCAGGCTTCAACCAATTTTGCCAAGACAAGAATGGAGGATATTAAGTACCTTGCTATTACAGAAAGATTTGATGATATTGGTACACTAAACGGCAGTGTGCCGGGTATATTCAAAGATGAGGAAAACGGTGTTGAATTTGCAGGAAGAGAATTTAATATAAAGACAAATATCTGGTGGGAAGATGAAGTAAATAATGGAAGAGTGGTGCCAAATGCCTATAAGAGGGTTGAGGTAATTGTACAGGAAAAAGCAAATTATCCATTCGATACACCTGTAATTACAATGACTACCCTGGTTGCCAGAGAAGAAGAGGCTCCTAATGTTAATAATGGAACTATTTTTGTTGAAGCCCAGCGGAGGTTTAATAGACAACCAGGTGTGATGATTGAACTTAGATCCCCGCTGAAAAAGCAGGTAACTGATAGTGAAGGTAAGATTATTTTTACAGAGTTATCACCCAAAAATTACAGGATAACTGTAAATCAAGACGCTTCCAATAATATCATGGTTGATCCTACAGGCATTCAAGGTTATTTTCCCAATATAAGATGGATATTTAACAGGGAGAGGTCGATAGATTTAGAAAGATCGGAAATAGAAGTTGTAACATTTGAAGTGGACTGGCCTGCTTCAATCAATCTTAATTTACTTGATGGTGAAGGCAGGTTCATTGATTTCAGTCAATATCCAGAAGGTTTAAGCTTAGATATAGAGATATCTGAAGTATTATTTGATATTGCAAGAAACTACAGGATAAAGAGAAAGGAAGATCTGGATGTTCTGGGCAGTATAGAATTATGGCCCCGGTATACTTACAATATTATTCTCCGGGATGTAGTTAATAGTTCTGCCTATAATATGCGGGAAGATGCTCATGCCGGATGGGATGGTACTTTCCCTGATTCAGCTTCGCCCCAGACAAAAAATGTTAACCTTACAGTTGCAGGAGTAGTCAAGGCCAGCCATCCTTCTGGTACTTTACCAATCGGCACACCAATAATGCTCACAACAATTCCAGAAAATATGGAGATTTATTATACTACAAACAACCAAAGACCCAACCTGGGCAGTAACCTTTATGATCCATCAAATCCTCCTGTTGTAGGGGCCGGTCTGTTGAGAATAAGGGCAATTGCCTATAAAGATGGATACCTGATAGGACCGGAGAAAGTCTTTGTGTATGAGGGCGAATAACTGCCATGAGGAGGGTGATTAGCTTGTTTACAGGAAAAAAACACTTACAGGATGAATCAGGGTTTACATTATTGGAATTAGTTATGGGTGTCGCACTCTCAGTAGTTATAATGCTGGGTGTTATTAATGTGATTGGTTTTTATTTTAATAACAGTCTTATAGTAAACCAGCAAAACAGTACGACTGAAGATCTAAACAGCACACTATATGCCATTACCAATGATATACGGCATGCCAGCAGAGCCAGTACTACTGAGCATCTGCAAATACTTAATAATGGCAGGACCCTGGTTTTATACCGGAATGGTCCCGGTAATTACATGACGAGAATTACTTACAGGCTGGAGGATAATGGGGATCTGGTCCGGGAAACAGCTCAGTCAACCAATGAAATTTATCCATATGTTTTTCCAACTAATAACCAGAGCAGAACAGTAATTTTGTCAAATGTTCGCGATGCTGTGATTTTTGAAGACAAAAGCAGTTCAGGCACTGAACTGGAGATGAGACTGATTGAAGTTAGAATAGCAATTAGAGACTTTAATAATAGATATTCTGAAGAAGCTTCTATGAGGGTTATGTCGAGAGTTCGGGAAGGTGGTGTATAATGATAAAAAGAGAAGACGGTTTTTCATTGATTTATGTTTTTGTTTTTATTATCCTTTTAGGTTTATTTGCAGTGGCAGCAGTACATTTTATAAATACATCAATGAATTTTTTCACAAAATCAGTTGAGAGTGAAAACTCAATATATTATGCTGAGGCAGGCCTGAACAGATACCTCTATTTTTTGAATGCAAACCGTTCAGTAGATTTCTGGGAAACAGAAGAGGGCAGAGAACTGGAAAATATTGATATACCGTTTGAAAAGGGCTTTTACCGTATAACGGTAATCCCGCCGGGCTCAAACAACCCGAATGTTACTGTTCAATCCACTGGCTGGGTAACAGGAGGAAGGAGTGTTACAGTTCAGGGGGAATTAACCAAGTCCCGTTTTACGGATTATGTATATGGGACAAATATTGAAGAACTGGATGTTAAAGATAATCCAGAAATATGGTGGGGTACCGGTGATGTGGTAAATGGAGACCTCCATACCAATGGAACCCTTCATATTCAGGGGAGACCCGTTTTTAATGGAAAAGTCACTTATTCAGGGGGCCTTGAGGTAAGACAAGGTTCTAAACCTGTTTATAGATATGGGGCTCCCAAAAAGGTTGCAGAGGTGGCATTTCCGGACGACAACAAGGATATTGCTGATATAGCAGCAGCAAACGGTTATGTCTTTGAGGGAAGGACCTGTATAATGGTAGATGGTGATAAATTGAAAATAAGGGTTGGGGATGGGCCTGTTCAGGAGATGCCATTACCTCCCAATGGTGTAATACATGTTAAGGCTAAAGATGAAACTGCTATTGGTAAATTTAATATTGATGCAGCAAACGTATTTATATCGGGTGAACTGGATGGCCGCCTGACAATTGTTGCAGATGAAAATATCTATATAACTGGTTATGACCCCACAGATTGGCGTGATCCCTCTAATTTTACCAGAAATGATATTACAGGGGGAATAGTTTATAAAGATGATCCATTAAGCGGAAATAGTGAAGATATGTTGGGCCTGATTGCCGCAAAAAATGTGGAAATACTGCACAGCGGATGGCCCAGTGAAACAGGCGGATGGCCTGATACAGAAGTTACGACAGATCGGCAATATGACCCTTACAGGCGGAGATGGGTAGAAGTAATTGAAACGAGAATCATCAATGATGTTTCAATTGATAATATAAATATACATGCTGCTATATTTGTCCATCAAGGTTCATTTGGCTTCGAACAGTATGATCTGGGACAAAAACGGGAGACAATAAATTTTGTCGGTTCAATGTTTCAGAATAGAAGGGGCCCTGTAGGCACATTTAACTCCTCTAGCGGAGCCCAAATGACAGGATATTCAAAAAACTATAATTATGACCCGAGAATGAAGAGATACAGCCCGCCTCATTTTGTAATGCCCAAAGATGCGAACTGGTATATAGTAAATTGGGGTGTATTAGCAGAGGAATAAATGAAAGTGAATAGTCTAAATTGAGGTCATGAAATTTACGGTCTCAAACCCCCGGAAGGGGGTTTTCTTTATAAATTAAAATTCAGTAAAGGATATAGAAGATTAGTGTAGAAT
>JAAYLO010000332.1 GCA_012521855.1 Halanaerobiaceae bacterium | reverse complement strand
TAATTTACATTAACAAGGGGTTTTTCGGATAAAAGAATAACAACCGTTTCATTAATAACTGTCAGGATAAAAATCACTATCGGAGGAAAGATATACTTGTCCTTGAATATCATTTTCTCCAGAAAGCCGGAAAAAGTTCCTATTAATACTTTTATAAGGATATAAACACCGGAAAAGCCCCCCTGAAAAATATTCTGTAAAATCCCGGCGATAAAAGCAAAAGCAACTCCCCCGTTCACACCACTGATAAGACCTATTACTACTACCACAACCAGCAGAAAATCAGGCCTGACCCCTTTAAAAAACCAGTCAGGAGGGTAGGTTAACTGAAATATTAAGGCAGTTATTAAAAACAATATATTTATTATTAGCTTCCTGATTTTTCTCCCCTCCTTTTCCTGTTTTTTAAAATCGGGTAATAACCAACACTTCTTCTATCGTCTTTATATTCATATATAGTTCTATCTCTGCCTTTTGTGATAAACCATAATTGTCATACTCAACATTGATAACCTCTCCAATAGGTATTCCTCTGGGATACAGATTAGATAAACCAGAAGTGACTATAGCGTCCCCTACCTTGATATCCCCCTCTTCACTACTGATATTCCAGGAGATATTCTCCATTATATTTACCCCAGGATTGTTTTGCTGTCCTTTCACCAGCCCGATTGCTCTGGATTCGGGGCGTTCCACGATTCCCCCTACTACAAATTCTGAATCATTACAGAGCAATACCTGTGCTGAAAACGCTCCTACATAGTCAACCCGGCCTACCAGTGCCCCTTTATAAGTAATAACAGGCATTCCTTCTTCCACACCATCTTTTGCTCCCCGGTCAATAATAATCCTGTTATCACAATTGTTTGTACTATAGCCAATCACTCTGGCTCCAATAGTTTCAAGGTCTTTCTGTTCTTTAAAATTCAGTAAGGCTCTTAATCTGTTGTTCTCATTCCTGTAATACTCATAAAGCAAAATCCGGACATTCTGTTTTGAGATCTCTTCTTTAAGTTCTTTATTCTCCTGAATCAGCTCACCTACATTCCTGATACCATTCCAGTAATCTTTTACTGAATTACAAAAGCCATTACCAGCTTCAATAACCGGTGTTATAATATTATAGATTCCTTTCTCTGCCCAGTTAAAGAAGGGTATTTCAACTCCTGAGAAATTGATAAAACCCAGGCCGGCAATTATGAAAACCAGCACAACTACCAATATTATTCTCTTACGGTTAAACTTAGCCAAATAATCACCACCCGCTTTTTTTAAGATATTTTCCTGGCAGCTACAAGAATACTCTTGAGTGTTTTTATTTCTTCCAGGGCAATCCCTGTTCCCTTAACAACGCAGTCCAGCGGGTCTTCAGCAAGAAGAACAGGCATTTCGGTTTCCTCCATTATCAGCTTATCCAGTCCCCTCAGGAGAGCTCCGCCTCCTGTCAGGACTATACCCCTGTCCATAACA
Organism: Halanaerobiaceae bacterium; assembly: GCA_012521855.1. Taxonomy (GTDB): domain Bacteria; phylum Bacillota; class Halanaerobiia; order Halanaerobiales; family DTU029; genus JAAYLO01. The sequence continues at coordinate 3,812 of JAAYLO010000332.1, read as the reverse complement.
TCAGCTGATAATTCTGGTGGTGTTTGTTCCAATGTGTATTTTACAGCATCCACGATTGCTGTGATTGGTTCTTCAAGTGCCTCCTTAATTTCATCAGGACTAACTGTAAGAGTTTTGGGCAAACCAGTAACCATATCCCTGCCCCTTATCTCCTTTTTGTTTTCTTTCCAGCCTTCCTCCAGAACTGCAGAACCAATATCTATTTTGATTTCTTCAGCAGTCCTTTCTCCAATCATAAGTTTATATTTTTTCTTTATATATTGGATAATACTTTGATCCATATCATCTCCGCCGATCCTGATTGAACGGCTGCTGACTATTCCTCCCAGTGAAATAATGGCAACTTCGGTCGTACCTCCTCCGATATCTACAATCATATTACCGGTGGGTTCATGAACCGGCAGTCCGGCACCAATAGCTGCAGCCATGGTCTCCTCAATGAGATAAGCCTCCCTGGCTCCGGCATTTGTAGTTGCATCCAGCGCCGCTCTTTTCTCTACTTCAGTAATCCCTGAAGGAACACAGATAATTACCCTCGGACGAACAAGTTTTGTCCTTCTATGGGCCTTTGTGATAAAATACCTGATCATCGTTTCAGTAACATCAAAATCTGCTATAACCCCATGTTTCATGGGCCTTACGGCTATAATATTTCCTGGAGTGCGTCCAATCATTCTTTTTGCCTCATCACCCACAGCAAGAACGCCCTCCTTATTTTCCCTAAGAGCAACAACTGAGGGTTCTCTAATGATTATTCCTTTCCCTTTCAAATATACTAATGTATTTGCTGTCCCCAGGTCAATACCCAGATCGCGTGAAAAAGGTGCACTTACAAATTTTAATACCATGACTGATTACTTCCCCTTTCTTTACTAAACAAATTGTATTTTTTATATTTTTCTGCCAATATCAAGTATAAATCAAATCAAACCCTTTTCCTTTAGACTGACATATATTCCATCACCTATTATTATATGGTCCAGAACTTCTATGCCAATGATCTCTCCTGCATCTACCAGCTTTTTGGTTATTTTAAGATCATCCCGGCTCGGTTCCGGGATTCCGCTTGGATGATTATGCGCCAGTATTATTGCAGCTGAACTGTGTTTTATGGCTTCTTTAAACACCTCACGGGGATGTACAATAGAGCTGGATAATCCGCCTTTACTGATTACCGGCATGGCAATTAGCTGATTTTTGATATCAAGCAGGATAATTTTAAAGACCTCCTGGGTTAAGTAGCGAAATCCGGGCATTAATAACTGGGCTACATCTCCAGGTGATTTAACAATATTTTTCTTCTCATGATTTAAAGAAGCCAGCCTTCTCCCTAATTCCACAGCAGCCTTTACCTGTACAGCCTTTGCATCACCAATACCTTTTACTTTTTTCATTTCTTCAACATCCAGATAGTTTAAAGCTTTTATTCCCCCATAATGGTTAATAATATCCTGAGAAAGCTCAACAGCTGTTCTTTTTTTATTCCCTGCCCTGATTATAATTGCCAGTAATTCTGCATCTGTCAAGCTCTCTGCTCCAAACTTAATAAGCTTTTCCCGGGGGCGCTCGTCTGCAGGCATTTCCTTAATGGTAAACCTGTATTCTAAAGCACCCATTTTCTATATACTCCTTAATATAATTTTAACATAGAAAGCATATAGCATATTTTAAGAATCGAAAATAAATATGCCAAACTCCCTTAACATGACTGCCAGTTTGTGAATCGGAAGCCCCACTACCGTATAATAAGAACCGACTATTTTTTTTATAAAAACCCCTCCTATTCCCTGTATACCATAGGCACCTGCCTTATCCATAGGTTCACCGGTATTAACATAAGAAATAATATCATTATCAGACATGGGCATCATATAAACCTCTGTTTTGTCATAATCAATGCATGTTTTTCCTGTTCTGCTGTCACAGACGGCCAGTCCTGTAATTACTGTGTGCTGCCTGTTCTGCATCTTTTTCAAAATTTCGACTGCCTCTGATTTATCAGCTGGTTTACCCATTACAGCACCATCTAAAACAACAATAGTATCTGAACCAATCACAACTGCTTCTTCAAACTGTCCAGCAACAGCTTCAGCTTTGGCCCTGGCCAGTTCCCGGGCCATGTCAACAGGTTCCAGGCTGCTGTATTTCCCTTCATCTACTGAACCAGGCATAATAAGAAAATCCAATCCCATCATCTTCATAAGTTCCTGCCTGCGGGGAGAACTTGAAGCCAGAACCAGTTTTCCCATCTCAAAACCTCCTGTAACTACCTGATAATAAATAACGGCTGGTAAAATAAGTAACAAGCCCAACCCCTATACCTGTAGGAACAGCCATTAAAACCAGATAGGGCAGATAATAAAATATTCCTGGATTATTTATTATCCAATAGGCCGTTATAAGTTGTCCAATATTATGAAATGTAGATCCGAAAACACTTACCCCAATCAGGCTGAACTTTTTTTTGAAACAATAGTAGAGTAATGACATGGCAAAAAAACTCAATAAACCGCCACTGATACTGAGATAGAAATTAATTGTCATAAATGTTCCTGCCAGGAATGAGCCCAATAAAACCCTTAAAAGCAGGACCAGCAGCCCCTCCTTAAAACCGTAAAGGACTAAGGCCAACAGGCTTACTATATTGGCAAGCCCCAACCTGGCTCCAGGGACTATGAATGACATTGGAATCATACTTTCAACAAAATGCAGGATCAGGCCTATAGAGACCAGAAGTGCAATTATTATCATTCTCTGTATACTTTTCATAAGATATCCATCCAGTATCATAAATCTACACTTAATTATTCAATATAAACCATCAAATATCCTCTAATATTTTTAAAAAAATATTGGTATTTTTTTACCAGGATATACCATCCAGTTCTGCATCTTTTTTTTCTATCCAGATGGCAATCTGATTGGGAACACAAATAATCATCGGGCCGGGCTGGTCAATCCAGCCGGTCTTTTCACAGACCATCTCCGGGTCTCTTTCCGGTGCTTTTTTCATTCTGACCCTGCCATTATATGCTTCAACTATACTGATACCTATTGGTCCATCAACAGGTATGAGAAAGGGCTCTTCTCCATAGGTATTTCTAAGAGGAATCCTCTTTACTTTTCCCCCGGCATCCCTAATAATGATCACCATTTCTGCTCTTTCTTTAAAAAAAACAGCTGAAAAAAGAACCCCCAGAATTCCCAGTAACAGTATTGATATTATCAGGAATTTATCATATCTGTTTAAATATTTGTCCAATTTTTCCATAACCATTCACATCTATTCTTATTATGATATATCTGCCTTTTATATATTCAAAAAGTTAATTTAAAGTTTCCGGCCATTTGTATTTATGAGCTCCCTATACCAGTAGGCTGAGTCTTTTAAGATTCTTTCTCCAGACCCATAATCCACGTAAACCAGCCCGAAACGTTCCAGATAGCCTTGAGCCCATTCAAAGTTGTCCATTATGGACCAGTGGAAATAGCCCCTGATATCAATACCCTCTTCAGCTGCCCGTTTAAGCTCCCTCAGATACCTTTCCAGAAAATCAATTCTCTGTGGGTCATGGACCTGTCCGTCAAGTGATACCCAGTCTATACTGGACATTCCGTTTTCAGTTATTATTATCGGTTTTTTATACCTTTCGTAATAAAACCTGGGGCCCCAGTAGAGGGCTTCAGGAGTAAGCGGCCAGTAAAATGCAGTTCTGGGATAGCCGTCTTTTTCTTTCATATCAACAGCCCTCCCGTCTTTATCTACACCTACTTTCACGCCAGTATAAATATTCACCCCGAAGAAATCCAGG
>JAAYLO010000331.1 GCA_012521855.1 Halanaerobiaceae bacterium | reverse complement strand
TTGCCAGAGAGTGTAAAATCGGTGATGCTGTTTCCTATTTGTGTGCTGCCAGAGGAATGGCTGATCTGACTACCGAATTTTTGAAAAAGGATAAGGATCTTTTTGCTGATGGCAAACCTGTTCCGGAGGAATGGTACAGATAATATCATATTAAAGAAAAATAAAGATATGAAAGGGACTTTCTCATATATGAAGAAGTCCCTTATTATTTTTAATAATAAAAGGAAATGAGAGTAATTAATAAAAAATTAAAAGAAAAGGAGGAAAAAATAAGAAAATAAAGAATTAATAAACAGAAGGAAACTGCCAGATATCATTCTGAAGGAAATTATTATGAAATGAAATCCTGGGCATATTTAGGAGCTTTTGTTTTAAGCACAATTCATATAATTGTAAGTTTTGTTTTAATCTATGTGCTAAAGAAAATGAAACTATGAGTTTCTAAAATATACCGGCAGGGAAAGCTAATATGAGTATGGTGAAGAAAATATTATCGGCAGGTGATTATACTAATAGATTAGCCGGATATAATATCAAAGAAGATAAATGGGAATATTTAAAAGGGATGACCGGCATTTATTGGATCCAGTTTCAGCGGCATTTATAAAAAAAAGAGCCGGTTACAAAAGAACATGTAGGGAAGAATATAGTGAGGAGAAAAAATGGGAAGAACAAAGTATATCATATTTATTGTTTTTTTAATTTTTTTTACAAACGCAAATATCTATTCCCGGGAAATCAGTTCCCTGTCATCTGTTAAAGGCCTTTATTTTGTTCTGGCTGAGGAAAGTAAATATGACAATGGATTTTTTGTAAAAATATACTTATTGAACCGGGAAGAAGGAGATAACAGGCTGCAACTGGCCGGTGATTTCATAACAGGTATGGATCTTCATATAAACTATTATCAGGAATATAACTTTTTAAACATGAGCGATGCTGACGATAAACTGTATATTATCAATTTTGATAAACCATGGGAAATTAAAGAGCTAAAAGGTTTTGATGTAGGGATGACATTCCCCTTTGAAAGAGACGGCAATATTTATCTCGGGCGGAAGCTCTGGGATTATCTCATACTGCTGGATATTAATAGCTTGGAAAAAACGGCTGATGAAATAAAGGAAGGCAGTTATGCAGAAACAATATTATTTGAAGGGATTGGTTATACAGGATTTAAAATAAGGGGAGACAGGAAATTTATGCCTTATTCCTACCGGTGAGGTCTTTCCATATCAACCACCGGAAGAAATGATAGGTGATGCAGCCACTGCTGCAGTTGTTTTAAACAACAATAAATATCTGGCAATACAGTTAAATACCTATGGGGAGAAAGGACTACTTGCAAGAAGGGTATTATGTTTGCTGGATAAGGAGAGCGGCCAATGGGAGAGTTTTATCATTAAAGGTAACAGCAATCGGACCATAACGGTACCGCCATATATTATATCCGGAGGCTTGCCGGAGAATATATTAAAGATCTTGACAGCAACAGGCTTGAACTTTACAGCAGTATCTCAGCTGAAGACCGGGAAAAACTATACCGGCTTCAAGGGATTCAAAGGCTCAATACAAGATTGTACTCAGTATTTTTGAAGAATCTACATTATTATCCCAGCTTAAGGTTTTGAAGGATTACCAGATGGAAGTGGAAGTACTATTACCTGTATTCTCAAGATATTATTCCGCAATGGATAATAAGATGATTGAAAAAGGCTCGCTTGAAAATGCAAAATGATAATATTTATAACAGACTATATTGTTTGATTATATAGTGAGGGTGTATTATGGGTATAACTTTCATGAGGATTCGCCAGTTGCCTTATTAAGCAATGAACTTAATAAAGGCTATAGGGTAAAAACCTGCTTCCTGCAATTGCATGAAGCCAGGGTGTATTTGTAATACCTTGTAGGCGGATTCTTGATGAACAGGATACCACCCCTTTAAATAGGAATATTCTTCATTACCGTGGTACACTGGATCACGGTATTTTTATATCTAAAACCATGCCTTTTCATGCTTATATTTACAGAAGGTAAATTAATATAAATATTAAAGGCTGCAGGTGAACTTTTTGTTCATTGGCAGCCTTTTTTTATGATGATTATCTTTATCAAAAACTTTTTAACAATGTTTGCAGACAGGGATAATGTGGAGATTATCAATCAGGATTTTCTGAAATATAGACTGTCTGAAGATAAGAGATATAAGGTCTTTGCCAGTATACCCTTTAATATTACAGCGGAGATAAGCAATAAGTTAACGGATATAGAGAAGGCCCCTCAGGATGCATATTTAGTTGTTCAGAAAGAGGCAGCCTGGAAATATGCCGGTTATCCCTATTATAGGGAATCATTACGTTCTCTCTTTTTAAAACCATATTTTGAATTAAAGATTATTTACAGCTTAAAAAGAACAGACTTCAGGCCGGTACCTGATGTAGATGCTGTCATGCTGCATATCAGAAAAAGGAGAAAACTGCTATTGAAGGAAGAGGAGGGGAGGCTGTATCAGGATTTTGTAAGCTATATTTTCACTCAAAACAATAAGGGCTTGAGGGATAAAAGCAAAAAAATATTCAGCTATAGGCAGATAAAAAGGTTGGCCGGGGATAATGGATTTAAAATGGATGTGAACCCAATGGAGTTAAGGTTTGAACAATGGTACAGGCTATACCGCTTTTTTTCAGGCCATGTAGATCAAGAGAAACAGCTCCTGGTCAAAGGTGCTTATTCTAAGTTAATGAAAGAGCAACGGCGGCTGGACAAATTACACCACAACCGTAAACAGGGGAGAAAGTTCAGCCGGTGAACTTCCAGGTCCTTTAGGCGGCAGCATAATGAGGAATATGATACACATAATTTCCTTAATATGTTATAGTATAAGTAAAGAATACAGAGGAAGATGTAATCAAGTTTGTAGAAGAAACCGGGAAAAAAATGTGAAGTGGTAATGCGGTTAGAAGGAGGCGATTGATATTTTATATTTTGCATATGGAAGTAATCTGGATGAGGAC
>JAAYLO010000330.1 GCA_012521855.1 Halanaerobiaceae bacterium | reverse complement strand
TCGTGCCCCTGTGTACTCTATCCATTTTATTGGCACCAACATTTTGCCCTACAAAAGTGGTCATGGCATTACCAAATGTAAAATTGGGCATCATGGCAAATCCATCTACACGCATAATGATAACATTACAGGCTATAACCATTTCACCAAAACTATTGGTAAGGGACTGTACTGCCAGCATGGCAAAGGAAAAAATAGCCTGTGTCAGGCCGGACGGCAGACCAAGTTTCACCAGCCTTGCGGGATATCCCTTTGAAAGAGCCATCATTTTGAAATTGAAATCAAATATATCCTTCATTTTCAAAAGTTTTATCAGGCAAAGGATTGCAGATACACCCTGTGCAATTACTGTAGCCAGGGCAACACCTGGAACACCCATATTAAGTTTTGCTACAAAATAAACATCAAGACCCACATTCAGGGCAGTAGAAATAAGCAGAAAGACCAGGGCGGATACTGAATCCCCCAATCCCCGCAGGATACCGGACAAGATATTAAAATAAGAAAAACCCAATATCCCGATGAAAAATATATTAAGATAGTCCGCACTCCAGTCTATAATCGAAGCTGGTGTTTTTAAAAAAACAAGTAAAGGCCGGGTCAACAGGGAGCCAAGTACCATTACTATCAATGATACCAATGCTGTGAGTGTAATAGAAACACCAATGGAACGGGAAAGCCCTTCCCGGTCTTTTGCCCCGAAATATTGAGCCACCATAATACCTGCTCCTGTTGCAACTCCGACAAAAAGAACCAGCAAGAGGTTCATTACAGGGCCGGCACTTCCCACTGCAGCCAGGGCATTATCACCTATATATTTCCCTACAATAATTGAGTCAGCAGTATTATAGAACTGTTGGGCAATATTACCGATTAACATCGGTAAAGCGAACTCCAGAATACGCTTCCAGGGCGCACCCTCAGTCATATACTTTGGTGAAAACAATTCCCGGATCTTTACCATGTCTACTTCCTCCATTACATATTTTTCTGATGTCTTCTGCCGCAATATATATTATTAATATTTTTACAGCTATATCAGTAAAAAAACTAGTACCATTATATATAATAACTCTAATTCATATATCATTCAACTGTTTTTGCAATAAGTTTTGACAAATCATACATCTTATCAAGTTCTATATCCATTCTTTGAATTTCATTACTAACATAAGAAATCCCTCCTTCACCGCCTTAATCAAAGCAGATAAATCATTTGATTAGAGGGCAATACAGAGGAAATGCTCTACAATACCATATTTGCCGTTTTTTTTTATTGATATTATATTACCCTGACCAGGCAGTTTATAAATTATACGATTACCGGGTGGTTAAAGCAATATTAGGCATTATTATTAATTATGCACCCTTTCCTGATCAGATATATTCATCTTAACATATATATAACTGATACGCAAATCATGCCTGTACGATCTGCGTATCAGGTTTCACCCAGCATTTTCAGGGCTTTTTCCTGTAAAACAGGCATACTGTAAAGGTATCCCTGCATATAATCACAGCTGTTTTCGATAAGATACTGTTTCTGTATTTCTCTTTCTACTCCCTCTGCTATGGCTCTATGTCCCAGTTTATGAGCCATTGATATAATATCTCCAGTAATAGCATTCCTGTACCCTATATCAAGTAATTTATCAACAAAGTATTTATCTATCTTCAAACAGTTAACATTGAGCTCCCTTTCCCGGGCAAAAGAAGAATAACCTGTCCCGAAATCATCAATCGCTATATTTATCCCCAGGTCCTGTAATTTCATCAGCTTTTCATTGATTTTCATATAATCCTTTGAAAAAACTGATTCTGTTAATTCTATCCCGATCCGTGGATAATCTATCCCGTATTTATTTATCAGTCCTAAAAAGTCCTCTACAAATTCATCCCTCAGAATCTGAAGCACAGAAATATTCAGCATTACCATTTGCTCTGAATATCCTTTATACTCCATTTCTTTTAAAAACTGGCAGGCCTTATGGATGATTAATTCACCCAGCTGGTAAATCTGATGGGTGTTTTCAGCAATCGGTATAAATTCAAGCGGCGGTATCTCACCGAGATCCTGGTTATACATACGGGCCAGTGCTTCAAATCCAACTATTCTGTTGTCCTTTAATTCAATTATCGGCTGATATTTCAGATATATATTACTCTGACTCTCATCACCGCTGATGATTTTCTTCAGACCATCCTCGATCTGTCTTTTTTTATTTATATCTACCTCCATCTTTTCAGTAAAATAACTATATCCCCAGTCTTTTTCTCTCTTCACACTATTTGCAGCAATAGAGGCATATTTCAGCAATGTATCACTATCTTCATCATATTTGTCTATCTCAACAATTCCGATATTGCCCCCGCTTACTCTGCCTGAAAATCTGTCTTTCAATAGATCGATTATCTTTATACAGAGCTTATCGAGTTCACTTTTATCCCTGTAATTTTCAACCCATAATACAAAATGATCTATGGAGACATGGAACAAACTGATACTTCCTCTCATAAAGTTTGAAAGTTCTTCAGCAGTTTTTCTGATTATATCGTTACTATAATTATAACCATAGGTCATGCTGGTCAGGGTAAAATCCCTGTAGTTTACCAGAATAAGGGCCTTTTTCTGCTTTATACCGCTGTCCAGTTTATTATTAACAAATTTATCAAAATACCTTTTATTCGGTAAATCTGTCAACCTGTTATGATATACCAGATGAGTAATGTGAGCCTCTGATTCTATTCTTGCCAGACTGTCTGAGAGTATATTTGCCAGAATCTCCAGTGAATTCTGGTAACCAGTTTTCCAGTCACTTCGCCGCTGGTTTAAAATATAGGCAATAACACCCACAGGCTGATCCTTTTTCGACAATGGCACAGCAAATAAGAACTTGCATTTACCTGCTCTAAAAAACAATGATCTCCTGTTGTTATTGGCTGCAGTGCCCTGAAGAGCAGGCATTTTTATAAGTTTATTATGTAATTTACTATTTTTCAATTCAGACAGATAATCCCTCAGTAATTCCTGTGATTTTTTGGTATTTCCCTCCATATATCCATTGCGCCACTCATGTGTTATCCTGTCTTTAGAAAACATATACACAAAAGCCCTGTCTGCCCTGAAAAAATCACCGCTTACCTGGAGCATTTCATTAATCCTGTCATCAATAGTATCTATAGTAGCTGCAGCAAATTGGGCAGATATTTTTGCTACTATCTGCTGCAATTTTATTTTTCCTTCAATTTCCTTCAAGCGGTAGAAATAAACCCGGTAAATATAATAGGTAATGGACATACATACCAGAAAGAAAAATACCCTCTTCAGATATTCTGCATCATCAAGCTTTATAACAATCACCGGGTTTTTTATCCAGAGAGAAACTTGAGTAAAAAGACAGGAAAAAGCAACAGAATATAATAGATATCTTTGATTGTATATTAATGAGAAGATAACCAGTGCAACCGGTATAAACCAGATTATTGCATTATCAGAGGAAATAGGAAATATTACTGCCAGCGGAATGGAAAGAGATATAATAATGGTAAACAGAATATCCCTGACTCTGTCCTTTTTGATAAAAACCGGCATCATCCATACTATAATACCGATAAAGAAAAGAAAAACACTGATTGGGAGTATAGTTTCTATAGAGCTTCTTTTTAAAAAAAACTGTATAATAAAATTTAAAATACTGCCGATAATATATGTAGATGAAACAGTCTCATAGTATTTTGACAGGTCAAATTCGCTGAGAATCATACCTGGTTTTGCTTCCCGGCCTTCATCGATCCTTATAAATCCATATTTCCTGATATAATAAAATATAGCCGAGAAAGGAATTATGCCTATCAGGGGAGCCAGTTGAGGAATCTTCACATCTATCAGCATATTAAAGAAAAAATCTGTTAAAAATCCTGAAACAAGAGCCAGTAAAAAAGCTGCGATAATAAAGCCGGCCTGTTTTTTATTGTTTTTTCTCCTGGTTCTCTGTCCCCAGTTATACAAAAGATATAAGGATAAGAGGATATAACTGGTACAGTATAAACTGAAAAACCAATCCCAGATGTTATCAAACGGAGAAATATTTACCCATCCGGTGATAGTCCTCACAAATTCATACCGTTCAGGAGCTAGTGGGCTGATTCCAAAAACATAGACCACCATTACAGCAGGCACATAAAACAAAAAAATAGATCTTTTCAAGGCTCCATAATATTTTCTCGCTAATAATACAAAAAAATGGAGTATCAGGGTATAGATAATTCCCCAGCCAAAAACAGATATACGTCTCCAGTAAAGTACTGTATTAAGGTCCGGAGCATTGTTGGCAACTGAAAAACAAAAAGACCATAAACACAGTGCAAGAGATATTAACAAAAACTGTTGATTCAATGCATTTTTATAGTTCAGGCTGATAATATACATACCCAGAAACAGACTGGATATACTGGCAGTATAGAATATTATAGAGAATAAATTAGCATAATCCATGAATTCACCACCCAACATTTAATCCCTGAGCTGACATAATACCCCTCATTATCTGCACGGCACCCTTTATTATCCCCTGTTCTCACCTGTATTTTTGCAGTAGTTCTAATGCCTGCTCCTTTAATACAGGTTTACAGAAAAGATATCCCTGCATATAATCACAATCGTTTTCAATAAGGTATTGTTTCTGGATTTCACTTTCTACTCCCTCTGCTATAGCTTTGTGCCCGAGTTTGTGAGCCATTGATATAATATCCCCGGTAATAGCATTATCAGTGTTGATTTCAAGCAATTTATCAATGAAGTATTTATCTATCTTCAAACAGTTAACATTAAGCTCCCTTTCCCGGGCAAAAGAAGAATATCCTGTCCCGAAATCATCTATTGCTATATTTATTCCCAGATCCTGTAATGTTGTGAGTTTTTCGTTGATTATCAGATAGTCATTTGAAAATACTGATTCTGTCAATTCTATCCCGATCCTGGAAGTATCTATCCTGTGTTCCCTTATTATTCTCAGAAAATCTTCCAGAAACTCTTCACGCAAAATCTGAAGTATAGATATATTCAACATTACTTTTAGTTCAGGATACCCGTTAGCCTCCAATTCCTTCAGGAACTGGCAGGCTTTCTGGATAATTAATTCTCCCAACTGATAAATTTGTTGTGTTTCTTCTGCAATTGGTATAAATTCATAGGGAAGTATCTCCCCAAATGTCCTGCTTTCTATACGGGCCAGAGCTTCAAAACCAGCTATTTTATTTGTCTTCAATTCTACTATGGGCTGATATTTCAGATATAATATGGCAGAACCTCCATCACCATTTATAAGCTGCTTTAATTCTGACTCGATCTGGTGTTTTCTGTTTATTTCCAGTTCCATCTGTTCAGTAAAATAACTATATCCCCATGCCTGCTTGTCTTTTATACTATTTGCAGCGATAGAGGCATATTTCACCAATGTATCACTATCTGCACTGAATTTGTCAATCTCAACGATACCAATATTTCCTCCATTTACCTTGTCCGCAAACTTAACCTGAAGTTTGCTGATTATATCTTCACACAATTTTTCCAGCTCGTCTTTATCCTTATAATTACTTACCCAGACAGTGAAATGGTCTTTAGCGACATGAAATAATCTTTTTCCATCTGAGCAGAAATTCAAAAGCTCCCCTGCAGTTTCTTTAATTATCTTATTAGCATAATTATATCCATAAGTCATACTGAGCAGGGAAAAATCTTTATAATTAACGATAATCAGGGCCTTGCTTCCTTTTGGTTCTTTTGCGATTTCATCAGTAACAAATTCATCAAAATACCTTTTATTTGGCAAATCTGTTAAGCTGTCATGATAAGCCAGATGAGTAATATGTTCCTCAGATTCAATTCTTGCCATGGTATCAGAGATTATATTAGCCAGGATTTCCAACACATTCTGATGATCTTCATTATATACGCTATCCGGGCTTAGGACATAAGCAACGAGCCCGATTATTTTTTCTTTTTTGATCAGCGGAACAGGTATCAATACTATTTCCAGGCCGTACTTATCAGTCAGTTTCTGCAGAACAGAAAATTTATTGAATTTATAAAGGACATTGTTTTCATCTAAATCAGCAAAATAATCTTCAAGAAAATCCTTTGTACTGTCCCGGTTACCCATATGCTCTTCATTATACCACTCATGTGTTATTTTCCCTCTGGAAAAAATATAAACAAATGCTTTTTCCGCCCCCAAAAAGCTTCCGCTTATATTAATAAAATCATAATTCCTCTCATCAATGGTATCTGCAGTGGCTGAAACAAACTGAGCTGATATCTCCGATACAATTTTCTGCAGCTTAACCTTATCTTCATTCTCCTTTAAACGGAATAAATAAACCCTGTAGATATAAAAGGCAATGAATAAAAACATTATTATTATGGAAAACCTTTTCAAATATACAGTCGAATCAATCATTACAAAAGTCTCCGGAGCTTTTATCCACAGGTAGACCTGAACAAATAGACCGCTTATTCCAATAGAGAATAAAAGATATTGATTGTTATATATTATTGAAAAAAGGAGAGATATAATTGGTAAAACCCAGACCACTGTAGTATTTCCGGGAGAAACAAAGAAAATTGTTATCAATGGTACTGTTAAGGATAAAATACCGGTAAATATAATATCACGCATTACTTCTCTTCTGATAAATATCGGCATAAACCAGATAACTGCACCGGCCAGGAAAATGAATAAACCGAGAGGCAGTATGTCTGATAAGAGATTTCTTTTAACATAATACTCTGAAAGGAAGTATACTAAACTTCCGGCTATATATGTATAGGCAACAAAATTATAATATTTTGAAAGGGCATATTCACTGAGAATAATACCTGGTTTGACTTCCCTGTCCCCTTCCGGCTGCATGAGCCCGTACCTTTTTATACAGTAAAAAATAGCTGATAAAGGAATAAGTCCGATTACAGGCGCCAATTGAGGAACCTTCAGGTCTGAATGCTTACTGAAGACAATATCTGTTATGGTACCCAAAACAGCTGCCAGAGAAAAGAAAACAACAATGAGCATGGACTGTCTTCTATCATTCTCTCTATCTGATTTCCGTCCCCATTTATAGATAAGATATAAGGACAAGATAGTATAGGATATATAATAAATATTGAAAAACCAATCCCAGATAATATCTGATGGTGATATATTTATCCAGCCTGTAGCTGTTCTTACAAAATCATACCGTTCAGCTGCCATGGGGCTTATTGAAAAAATATAAATCACTACAATTGCGGGTAAATAGATCAAAAAATACTGCCATGCTTTAAAT
>JAAYLO010000329.1 GCA_012521855.1 Halanaerobiaceae bacterium | reverse complement strand
TCCCGAATGGGTACCGGGCATTATTGTCCACAGTCCCATATTGAATGAAAACCTTACCTGGAGTTTTAATAATTCACGACACTATATCAAAAGTGCTGTCTTTGTTCACCGGGATAAGATATTTGCAGATTTATTTAAAAAACTGGCCTGAGCTAAAAAGTTAAAAAAGATTACTATATAATAAAGTGACGGATAAGTCCCCAGCAATACAGTAAATAATTTGTATTCAAATTATTTACTGTATTATTATTGTAGCGGTATTTAGCGGTATTTATTATAGTAGAGATAATTTGTTCTGAGAAAAGCAGGAAAATAGAATGCCGGTATAGAATTAGTAGGTAATTTACTCAATCCTGTGATATTATAATTTCTTTTTTGAAGGAGTAGTATAAAAAGAGTAAGTAAACTTTTATGATCAGTCTGGGGGAAAATTAAATGTTCATAATGGAACTAATTAAGGTAATATTTTTAGGGATTGTAGAAGGTATTACGGAATGGCTTCCAATAAGCAGTACCGGGCATATGATCCTGATCGATGAATTTATTAAACTTGATGCTTCAGAGGCATTTAAAGAGATGTTTCTGGTGGTAATTCAGTTAGGAGCTATAATGGCTGTAGTACTCCTCTATTTCCGGAAACTGAATCCTTTCTCATTTACGAAAACCGTTGAAGAAAAAAAAGAGACCTTAAAGATCTGGTACAAGGTAATAGTGGGAGTTATTCCGGCAGGGGTTGCCGGCCTTTTGTTTGATGACTGGCTGAATGAGCATTTATATAATTACTGGACAGTAGCGGTAATGCTGATTCTTTATGGAGTTCTATTTATTATCATAGAAAACAGGAATAAAGCTAAAAGTGCCGGTATCAATAGTTTTTCTGAATTGTCGTACAGTACAGCTTTCTATATCGGCTTATTCCAGGTATTATCCCTGATTCCGGGCACATCCCGTTCAGGGGCTACCATCCTGGGGGCTATTATCCTTGGTACATCACGCTATATAGCTGCTGAATTTTCTTTTTTCCTGTCAATACCGGTTATGTTCGGTGCCAGTGCTTTGAAACTGTTTAAATTCGGTTTCAGCTTTACTGGCAGGGAATTTCTTATTCTTTTTACTGGTATGATTACAGCTTTTCTTGTCTCTGTATTTGCCATCCGTTTTTTACTGGCCTATATCAAGAAAAATGATTTTAAAGCATTCGGCTGGTACCGGATAATTCTGGGTATATTGGTGATTGGCTATTTTCTTTTAAGCAGCTAAAAGAGGGGGAAAAACAGTTAAGCTCTCAGGATATACAGGAAAAGATAATCTTGCATTATTAACAGAGAACTTATAAAATTAGAATAAGGATATCATAAAATTACGCATAGGAGATCAATATGGAAAGATTCAGCTTATATATTGTTTTGACCAGGACAAGCACTATAGTTTCAAGGCTTATTGGTTTTTCTACCGGGGATTATTATACTCATGCAGCCATATCTCTCGACAAAGAACTTAAAAACATGTATAGTTTTGCCAGAAAATATAGCTACAATCCCTTTATCGGCAGATTCAAAAAGGAGAATATTAACCTGGGTGCATACAGGTTTGGGGAATCCCTGCCTGGTATTATAATTGAGCTTAAGACTACTAAAGAACAGTATGAAAAGGTTCTAAGTTTACTGGAAGAGTTCATACTCCAGCCGGATCGTTATAAATATAATTATAAAGGGCTATTCTATGGCCTGACAAACAGGGCTGTTAATTCCTCTGACAGGTTTTTGTGTTCTGAATTTGTATATTATATTCTTTATAATAGCGGGATTGTAGATTTCGGGATAGCCCCTAACCTGGTCAGGCCACAGTATTTTCTTAATCTGGAGGGTGAGGTAGTCTTCCAGGGAGATTTAAGAAAAGCAGAGTTTCTTGCCTGTAGATATGATGATATTTCAGTAGAAGAAAGGAAATTATTCAGGTATTACTAGGGTTAAACAGATAAAAATACCTCCAGCTAGACAGGCTAAAATTGATTGGACTGTCCACGATGGAGGTATTTTATTACTGAGAGGATTGCTTCTTACTTTTTTCTATCATAATTGATTCGGTCTTTTTCCGATTTCCGCAAAGATTATCAGACTATATCCATCCCGAACCACTTCAATTTTGATTTTATCACCGATGTTTTTCTTGCTGATGTAATTAGCTACATCATCTAATTCTTCAATTACAACATCATCAATCTTTGTGATAATATCATTTGCCCTTAATCCTGCTTTTTCAGCCGGACTGTCGGTTATTACCTTGATGATTGTGACACCATTTAGCTCTTTTAGACCATAATACTCTTTATATTCTTCTATATATCTCTTGTCCATTTCCTTATATTGTATTCCCAACCAGGGGCGGATTATTTCTCCTGTTTCCTGCAAATCTTTCACAATGCTTTTAACTTCATTGATGGGAATAGCAAAACCAATTCCCTGCCCCTGCAGACTTACAGCTGTATTTATTCCAATGACTTCACCTTTGATATTCAGTAAGGGTCCCCCACTGTTTCCAGGGTTAATGGCAGCATCAGTTTGAATCAAATTGGAGTAGATTCTGGGACGTTCATTATTATCGCCGCGGATACTGATTGGCCGGCCCAGGGCACTGATTACACCCTGTGTAACGGTGTGTTCATATCCAAAGGGATTTCCGATGGCTAATACAGGTTCCCCAGGTCTGATACTGTCAGAATCCCCCAGTTTGACAGTCTGGAATTTCCTGTCAGCATTGATTTTCAGGATTGCCAGGTCTGAATCATAATCAGACCAGATTACTTCTGCCGGTAATGGTTCATCATGGTCAGATACTGTTATCATAATTTTTACAGCATCATGAACTACATGTTCATTTGTAACTACGTAACCATCTTCTGAAACAATGAATCCGGAGCCGTAACCTTCCTGAGTCTGGGGCCGCCGGTCTGGTAACTGGAAATATTCTCCGAAGAAAAACTCGAAAAATGGATCATTAAAGGGCAAGTACTGATATGAACTACCCTGGACTTCAATCTCTGATGTTACCAGAACTACAGCCGCATCGACCCTGGCAGCAATATCAGCAAATATATATGGATTATTAAAGTTTAATGGGATAGCTTCTGTTTTTTCCTCAACAACAATCTGATCGATTTCCTGAGCCTGTATAAAAGGAGTAATACTATCATCCTTTGAGGCTAAAGCAAATCCTGCCAGAAGAGCAATCAAGGAGACCAGAATATATGAATACAGCCTGGAATTTTTTAATATCTTCATCATTTTACTTCATCCTTTCATCTTTTTTTAATAAGTATAGAATACTATGTTTAAATTAACCTGAAGACAGCCGTGATAAAGAAAATAAAAATAATAGCATATACTTTGCTTTACAAAAATACTTATAATAAAATAAAAGCAGGAAATCAATTAAACTGATATTAGAAAGAGATTAAAATTATATTAAAACAAATGAAAATTGTTATAGAAAGGATATGATAAAGGTGATTCTGGCTATTGATGTTGGAAATACAAATACAGTACTGGGTGTATTTGAAGAAGGGAAACTGATTAAAGACTGGTATATATCTACTGACAAGGATAAGACCCCGGACGAATACCGGATTCTGATCAACAACCTGTTTTTATATGAAAATCTGGATATCAGGAGGGTGTCCCATATAGCAATTTCCAGTGTTGTTCCTCCTGTAGTATTTGCTCTTAAAACAGCAATAAAGAAATATCTAGAAATTGAGCCATTGATAGTTGGCCCTGGTGTAAGGACGGGAATCAATATCAAAATGGATAATCCCAGGGAAGTTGGTGCCGACAGGATAGTTAATGCTGTTGCTGCCTATAAAAAATTCGGCGGGAAACCTTTAATCATTGTAGATTTTTCGACAGCCACATCATTTGATATAATATCCAGTGAAGGTGATTATCTGGGAGGAGTGACTGCCCCCGGGATCGGGATTTCGGTAGAGGCCCTTTTCCAGAATGCTGCAAAGCTTCCCAGGGTTGAACTGGTAAAACCTGAGTCAGTTATAGGGAAAAGTACTGTTACAAGCCTGCAGGCAGGAATTATCTATGGATTTATTGCTCTGGTAGAAGGATTAATTAAACGTATCCAGGAGGAAATAGGAGAAGAGTGTTATGTTATCGGGACAGGAGGATTAGCTGGAATGATTGCGGAAGAAACAGAGATGATAGACAAAACAGAACCATATTTAAGCCTGGAAGGACTATTACACATAAGTGAATTAAACAAAACAGAAAGGAAAAACAGGGAAAGAAGAGTGTGATTTTATGAAAATAGGGGATATAGAAATAGATGTTCCAGTGATTCTGGCTCCCATGGCTGGAGTTACTGATTATCCATACCGGCAAATCATACGTAAGATGGGTTGTAAACTGCTGTATAGTGAAATGGTCAGCAGTAACGGGCTTGTCAGCGGGAATAAAAGGACCATTGAATTGCTGGAACATTCAAGAGATAATAATGCTTTTGTTTCTATCCAGCTCTTTGGAAATGAACCGTCAATCATGGCCGAAGCTGCCAGTATAGCTGAAGAGGAGTTTCAACCGGATTTTATCGATATAAACATGGGCTGTCCCACACCGAAAATTGTTAAGAATGGTGCCGGCTCTGCATTGATGAAAAAGCCGGAACTGGCAGGAAATATAATCAGGG